>DASZHU010000024.1:0-7884 GCA_035937605.1 Acidimicrobiales bacterium
CCGAGATGATCAGCTCCGCGGTGCGCCCGGTGAGGAAGAGGTAACCGTCGTCGTCGGCGTAACCCATGTCGCCGAGCGTGAACCAGTCGCCCCGATGCACGCTCGCGGTCTTCGCAGCGTCGCGGTGATACTCGAACGGCTCGATCTTCGACCGCCGGAACCACACCGTTCCCACCTCACCCGACGCCACGACGTTGCCGTCGTCGTCGCGCACCTCGACCGCCGCGCCCGGCGTCGCCTTGCCGACGCTGCCAGGCTTCTCGAGCCACTCCTTGGCCGTGATGTACGTACCGCCACCCTCTGTCGCGGCGTAGTACTCCTCGATCACCGGACCCCACCACTCGATCATGCGGCGCTTCACGTCCACCGGGCACGGTGCGGCCCCGTGCAACACCAGCCGCAACGTCGAGGTGTTGTACCGCGCTTTGACCTCGTCGGGCAGCGCGAGGAGGCGATGGAACATGATCGGCACCAGATGTGTGTGCGTGATGCCCCGCTCGTCGATGATGCGCAGCGTCTCTTCCGGGCTCCAGCCGTCCATCAGCACTAGCCCGAGGCCGGCGGCGAGTGGAGCGGTCAGCGAGATCGACAGCGGCGCGGCGTGGTACAGCGGGCCGGTCACGAGCGAGCGGTTCGTGTCACCCGCGTGCGGCGAGTTGCGGCTATGGAGCCGGTACAACCCGGGCGCGAGGCCCATGCCGCGGCGCACGCCCTTCGGACGACCGGTCGTGCCCGACGTGTACAGCATCGTGCCGCCGGGCTCCGGGTCGTCGATGTCGGTTGCGTCCTGCGCGGCGAGCGCCTCGTCGTACGACGCGAACCCGTCGATCTCGCCGCCCAGCGCGAGCAGCGCTGGTGCGCCCTCCAATTGGTTGACCGTCGCCGTCAGGGTGTCGGCGAAGAACGCCTCGCCGATGAGCACGACGGCTTCGCTGTCATCGACGATGTATGCGATCTCCTCGGCGGTGAGATGCCAGTTGATCGGTGTGAGCCGGAGGCCCGCGCGGAGCGTCGCTTCGTAGACCTCCACGAACTCGGGCCGATTGCGACAGACGAGCGCGACCGTGTCGGCGGGGTTGGCGCCCAGCGCTCGCAGCGCGCGGGCGAGTTGGTTCGCGCGTGCATTGAGCTCGCGGAACGTGCGGTCGCCGAACGTCGAGATCACGGCCATGCGGTCGGGTGTGCCCGCCGCGTACACCGCGGTGGCCATCCCCCGATCGATGAGCTCGTCGGTGGTGAGCGACATCGGCTGGCATGGTAGCGATGGGGCATGAGTGACGTGCCCGAGGAAGTCACGAGTTGGTGCCGGCGCTTCGCAACCGCTGCCGGCCTCGAGCCACCGACGAACGAGGAGGTCGACACGCTGCTCTCGCTCGCGGGCGTCGCCGCGCACGCGTCCGCGCGCCAGTCCGCACCGATCACTTGCTGGCTCGCGGCCCGCGCCGGCCTCTCGCCGGCCGAAGCCCTGTCGATCGCGAGCGGGCTCTCCGACGAGCCGAACGGGAGGAACGCATGAGATACGTCACGTTCGAGACCACCGACGGACACCACCTGGGTGTCGTCGACGGTGATGCCATCGCCGACGTCACCGGGGCTGTCGGCGGGCTCGGGCCCGACCTCGGAGCGGTGCTCGCCGCGGGGCGCCTCGCCGACGTCGTCGCCGTCGCCGCGAACGCGCCGCGCGTCGCGCTCAGCGACGTCACCCTCGCATCACCCGTGTTGCGCCCGCCCAAGTTCCTCGCGATCGGGCTCAACTACGCGAAGCACGTCGCGGAGTCGGGTATGGAAGCGCCGAAGTTCCAGCTCTGGTTCAACAAGCAGTCCACGTGCGCGATCGGCGCCGGCGCGGCGATCCACGTTCCGAAGGCGTCGGCCGTCGTCGATTACGAGGGCGAGCTCGCGTTCGTGATCGGCCGCCGGTGCCGTCACGTCCCGGCGGCGCGCGCCTCCGAGGTGATCGCGGGCTACACGATCTGCAACGACGTGAGCGTGCGGGACTGGCAGGCGCGCACACCGACGATGACGATGGGCAAGTCGTTCGACACGCACGGCCCGCTCGGGCCTTGGGTGGTCACGGCCGACGAGCTCGGGGATCCGCACCGGCTGTCGCTGCGCACGTGGGTCAACGACGAGCTCCGCCAGGACGGTCGCACGGACGATCTCATCTACGACTGCTTCGACATGGTCGAGCACCTCTCGACGGCGTTCACGCTCGAGCCCGGTGACGTGATCTCGACCGGCACGCCGGCCGGGGTCGGTATCGCGATGAAGCCGCCCGGGCTGCTGAAGGCGGGCGACGTCGTCCGCATCGAGATCGAGGGCATCGGCACGCTCGAGAACCCGGTGATCGACGAGCCCGACTCGACCGCCACCGGCCTCGACTGACCGAGCCTGCGGCTATTGATCCGCGACGAGTGACGCGCCGGACGCACGCAGCGCGCCTGGCTCGATGCCGAGCAACGACATGACGGTCGGCGCCCAGGCCGTCGCGTCGACTTCGTCCCGATCGTTCAAAGTTCTGGCCAGGAGCGCGGCGGCATGGTGCCCGCCGGCGGCGATCGCCACCTGCGCCCGCGTCCGCAGGGAGCCGTGTGTACCCGGCTCCGGTGGCCCGTCGGAGAAACCGGCCGGAGGACAGAACCACCGGCGGCGGTCGCAGTGCACGAGGCGTGCCCCGGGCCAGACCACCTCGTGGCCGGCGACGCCGTCGATCGCGTCGAGCCACGCGCCGTCGCTTTCGTCGTCGCCCCACACGACGGCGGCGCTGCCTTCGGGGATCGGGATGAGCGGGAGCCCCGTGGCGGCCGCCGGCGGATAGAGGTCGATCACCCCGTCGGCATCGACGTCTTCCTGGTCGTGGTCGCTCACGACCGCGAGCACCGTGTCGTCCCAGCGCGAGCGAAGGGCCTCGACGATGATCGCGACGGACGCATCGGTCGACCGGTAGCACTCCAGGGCCCGGTCGCTGTCGGGACCGAACCGGTGCGCCGCGGTGTCGGGTTCGTTGAGGTGCACGACCAGCAGGTCGGGTGCGCCGTGGTCGAGCACATCGAGCACCCGGGGCACCACCTCGCGATCGGCGACGTAGCCGTGGTCGTCGCGCGCGACGTCGTCGCCGAGCACACCGCCGATCGGCCAGTGCTCGTCTGCGGCGTGTGCACCCATCACGCCGATGAGGTGCTGATCGCCGACCACCGCGATCGACGAACGTCCTGTGGCGCGGCACGCGTCGAAGATCGTCGGCGCCGCCGGGCCCACTTCGTTCGCGGGGCGCGGATGGCCGTCGGCGGCGACCCAGTTGGCGAGCAACCGGTGCCCGAGCGGGTCGGCGCCCGTCGCGAACGTCGCGTGGTTCGGATACGTCGCGGAGGTCATCACCGCTCGACCGGTCGACGAGCCACCCTCTCGGGCGAGGGCGGCCAGCGTCGGCGTGACGCGAGACGAGATGTGGCGCGGCGGCAGCGCATCGACGATGAGGAACACGACCCGCGCCACGGAGCCGAAGCGTATTGTCCCGGCGGTGGGAGACCCAGTGGGCGATCTTTCGGAGCGGCTCGTCGACGCGTTGAACGCGGCGTACGGCGTTCACGCAGGACATCGCGCTGCGCACGCGAAGGGCGTGCTGTGCGCGGCCACGTTCACCGCGTTACCGGCCGCCGCCACGCTCACGCGCGCGGCACACTTCCAAGGTGAGCCCACGCGCGCGCACGTGCGGTTCTCGAACGGCGCCGGCGATCCGACGATCGCGGACGGAACCCGCGACGCGCGGGGCATGGCGATCAAGGCCTATCTGCCGGACGGCTCGACCACCGACGTCGTCACGCTCACGCTGCCCACGTTCTTCGTCCGCACCCCCGAGGAGCTGATCGAGTTCAACCTCGCCCGCCGGCCGGACCCGGCCACCGGCGTGCCCGATATGGAGAAAGTCGGAGCGTTCCTCGCGGAGCACCCCGAGACGGTTCCCGCCGTGACCGCCGCCATCACCGCGCCGATCCCAGCCAGCTACACGCGGCTGACGTATCACGCGATCCACACGTTCAAGTTCGTGTCCCGCGAGGGTGTCGTGCGTCCGGCGCGCTACCACTTCGTTCCGGTCGACGGCGACGCGGCGATCAGTGACGACGAGGCGGCCGTCCGTCCAGAGCACTACCTGCGCGCCGAGCTCGAGGATCGGCTGGCGCGCGGGCCTGCGGTGTTCCATGTCGAGCTCGAGCTGGCCGCGGAGGATGACCCGCTCGACGACCCGACCGCGATCTGGCCCGAGGGGCGGGCGCGCGTGCGCGTCGCCGAGCTCGCGATCACGGCGCTGGCGTTCGACCGCGAGAAGGACGGCGACGTGGTCGTGTTCGATCCCACTCGACTGACCGACGGCATCGAGGCCACCGACGACAAGATCCTGGCTGCTCGGAGCGGCGCGTACCGCGTGAGCGTCGCCCGCCGCACGCCCTGAGGAGCCGAGCCGACAGGCGTGGCGACCGATCGGCACAGTGTCGTTTTGTCGGCAGGCGCAGCCTGACGACGAGCGGTTGTCACACGCAAGGCGGGCCTATCCGCTCAGACCCTGAGTCAGTGGCGCTTCGTGAGAAAGGTGGACGTCGTGTCGCGGGGCCCAGCGCGGCGCGACTCGACCGACAGCGGGGTGATGTCGACGCCCTCGTCCGCAGCCTTGCGCCGGAGGGCACCGACCGTGCACTCCTCGCGTGCACGCACCGAGAAGGGATCGAACCGGAAGTGCCGCAGCGCGTTGAGGTGCGAGATCTTGTCGGTGTCCGCGTCGGACACGCCGTCGAGTGACTTCATCAGGAACTCGGGCGATGTCGGCCATGTGGAATCGGAGTGCGGGTAGTCGGCCTCCCAGCAGATCGAGTCGATCCCCACGCGATCCCGGATGATCACTCCCGTCGGGTCGTCGATGAAGCACGTGACGATCCGCTCGCGGAAGACATCGCTCGGGAGCCGGCCACCGAAGTCCTGCCCCGTCCACGCGTGATGGCGGGTGTAGATCCAGTCGAGCCGCTCGAGGAAGTAGGGGATCCAACCGATGCCACCTTCGGACAGCGCGACACGCAGGTCGGGGAACTTGCGCAGCACCGGCGACCACATGAGGTCGGCGGCGGCCTGCACGATGTTCATCGGCTGCAGCGTGATGAGCACGTCGATCGGCGCGTCCTGGGCGGTGATCACGAGTTGTGACGACGAACCGATGTGGAGGCACACCAACGTGCCTTCGTCGCTACATGCTTGCCAGAAGGGATCCCAGTGGTCGGAGTGGAAGCTCGGCAGCTTCAACTTCTCCGGGTTCTCCGAGAACGAGACGGCGTGACAGCCCTTTGCTGCGAGCCGCCGTACCTCGATCGCCATCTCGTGCGGATCCCAGATCGGCGGGATCATCAGCGGGATGAACCGGCCCGGATACGTGCCGCACCAGTCGTCGACGTGCCAGTCGTTGTAGGCCTTCAGGATCGCGAGCGCGGCCTCCTTGTCCTTCGCACGCGAGAACAGCTGCCCGCACAGATTTGGGAACGAGGGGAAGCACATGGAACCCAACAGGCCGTTCGCGTCCATGTCGCGCACGCGTTCGTGGATGTCGTAGCAACCGGGACGCATCTCGTGCAGCGCGGTCGGCTCCATGCCGTACTCGTCGGGCGGGCGACCGGCGACGGCGTTGAGGCCGATGTTGACGATTTCCTTGCCCTCGTACAGCCACACATCGGTGCCGTCGTCGCGGCGCACCATCCGAGGCGCGACGTCGCGCCACTTGTCGGGCAGATGACTTTCGAAGAGGTCGGGCGGCTCGACGACGTGGTCGTCCACGCTGACGAGGATCAGATCGTCGATGTCCATCTCGCGCACTCCCGTCGGCTACGAACCTGACGCTCGTGTCAGGGTAGTGTCCCCGCTCCGTGGCTGTGATCGCCGGCGTTGCCACCACCGACTACCCGCATCATCCCGACCTCACCGAGCTCGGGGTGCACACGATCGCCGCCGACCGCGCGCTCGCCGATGCCGGGCTCGCGTGGAGCGACGTGGACGGGTACGCGTCGGCCGGCTTCTTCCCGATGCACGCCGTGCAGGTGTGCGAGTACATGGGCCTGCACCCGACCTACCTCGACGAGACCAACACCGGGGGTTCGTCGTTCGAGGTGCTCGTCGAGCACGCCGCGCATGCGGTCGACCGTGGCCACGCGGAGGTCGTGCTCATCAGCTACGGCAGCGTGCAGCTCTCACAGATGGGTCGCCGCCTCGGCACCGGCGGCTCTGGCCCCCCGCCGGTCGGTCCCGCGGCCGCCGACGCGGTGTGGGGCAACACGTTGGTCGGCAACTACGCACTCGCGGCGGCTCGCCACCACCACGACTACGGCACCAGGCCCGAGCAGCTCGCCGAGATCGCGGTGACGATGCGTGATCACGCGTCGGCGAATCCGCTCGCGCAGTACCGCGACCCGATCACGGTCGACGACGTGCTCGGGTCTCGCCTCGTGGCCGACCCGCTGCACATGCTCGACTGCTGCGTCATCTCCGACGGCGGCGCGGCATGCGTGGTCACGTCGAACGAGCGCGCTCGCGATCTGCGCAAGCCGCCGGGCTACGTGCTCGGTGCCGCGCACGCGCTCACGCATCACCTCAACATCAGTCAGATGGCCGACATCAACGTGACGGCCGCGGCGCAGTCGGGCCCGCTCGCGCTCCAACGGGCCGGTGTGTCGCTTGCGGACATCGACGTGCTGCAGGTCTACGACTCCTTCACGATCACAGTGTTGCTGACGCTCGAAGACCTCGGCTTCTGTGCGAAGGGCGAAGGGGGCGCGTTCGTCGAGGGCGGCCGCTTGCGCTGGGACGGTCCGTTGCCCACCAACACCGACGGCGGCGGCCTGTCCGCGTGCCACCCCGGGATGCGCGGCATGTTTCTCATCGTCGAGGCCGTGCGTCAGCTGCGCGGTGAGGGAACGGCACGGCAGGTGGCCAACGCCGAGCTCGCGCTCGTCCACGGCACCGGGGGGATGCTGTCGACGGGGGCCACGCTGGTGCTCGGGAGCCACGCGCCGTGAGCACTCCCGATCTGCCGGAGGGCGCAAAGCCTCGGCCGGCACCGATTCCCGATGCGGAGTCCGCGCCGTTCTGGACCGGTACGCTCGATGGCAAGCTCCTCGTGCAGGAGTGCTCGGTCTGCGGCCGACGTCAGCTCTACGGGCGTTCGATCTGCACGAACTGCCACGCGACCGCGCTCACGTGGCTCGAGTCGAGCGGCAAGGGCGCGATCTACAGCCGCACCATCATCCGCCAGAACCCGAGCCGGTCGTTCAAGCACATGATCCCGTTCGTCGTCGCGCTGGTCGACCTCGACGACGGGCCGCGGCTGATGTCGAACGTCGTCGGCACACCGGCGGAGGCCGTGCCCATCGGCGCACGCGTGCGGGTGAGGTTCGAGCCGGTGTCGGATGCTGCGGCGCTGCCGTTGTTCGAGCTCGACGACTGACATGCCTGATCCCATCCGCATCGGCTTGCTGTACGACTTCCCGCAGCACGACGGCGGCGACAGCTTCGAGCGCGGCGTGCGACTCGGCATCGAGGCCATCGCGCTCGACCGCGACGTGGAGTTCGTGCGCGAGCTGGCCGCCGGCCTTCCTGGTGGCACGGCGTTCGATGTGGAGCAGAAGTTCGCCGCGTTGGAGCGCCAAGGTGTGCTTGCGGTCGCCGGTCCGTCGATCAGCGACAACGGCATCGTCGTCCGCGATCTCGCCGACCGGGCCGGCGTGCCGTGCATCAACTACACCGGCGGTGCGATCACCCGCAGTGACTTCATGTTCCACTACCAGGTCGGTTCGCTCGAGGAAGAGCCGGCGGTGCTCGCAGATCATCTCGTGTCGCGCTCGATCGGACGAG
>DASZHU010000025.1:0-4996 GCA_035937605.1 Acidimicrobiales bacterium
GTGAACGGCGAGAGCATCCCATCGACGAGATGATCGGCCGCGAGCAGGACGTCGAAGCCCGCGCTCTCGACGCGGCGCGCCTTGGCCCGCCATTCATCGCGACTTCCCGCGCCAAATACCGACACGCCGAAGCGGAACGGCCGAGCCGACTCGACGCTCACGGGCTCAGCTCGCGGAGGTCATCCACGGTGAACCGTCTGCGTCCCGACTGCACCTCCACTGCCGTCATCTTGTCTGCGGGTGGGTGCGCGCGCACGCGGTCGGCGTCCTGCGGCCGAGACTCGCCGGTTCGGTAATGGCGTTGTACTGCTGCGCTACGAGGCGTCCGGCCGCGCGCCGTAGTCGGGTGTGAGCCCCGTCGACGCGGCGAGGAGGCGCTCCGCGAGGTCGGCCAGTGGCACCGCACGGCCGAGGTAGTAACCCTGGGCATAGCGAACCCCGAGCGAGCGGATCACGTCGAGCTCGTCACGCGTCTCGACGCCCTCCGCCACGATTCGGGCGCCGGTCTCGCCGGCGAAAGTCACCAGCGACGACGCCAGCGCGCGACGCACCGGGTCGAGGTCGATGCCGTTCGTGAGATCTCGGTCGAGCTTGATGAAGTCCGGAGCGAGCTTGAGGATGTGCGCGAGGCTCGACACACCGGAGCCGGTGTCGTCGACGGCGAGGCGGGTTCCGAGGCGCCGCAACTCGCGCAGTGCGCCGGTGAGATTGGAGTAGTCGTCGATCCGCGTGTGCTCGGTGAGCTCGACGACGATGCGATCACGGTGATGCGTCAGCATGTCGAGCAAGCGTCCCGACAGGATGCTCTGCGGGCCGAGGTTGATCGACATCGTGATGCCGTCGGCGAGCTTCGAGATTACGGCGAAGGCCTCGGAGGCAGCGGCCATCTCGAGCTCGACACCGAGACCGACGAGGTGCGCGTCGCCGAACCACTTGTCGGGTGTTCTCGCCGGAGCGACGTGGAAGCGAGCGAGCGCCTCCACGGCAACGACCGTGTCGAGCGTGAGGTCGACGATCGGTTGGAAGACCATCGACATCGAATCCCGTGAATCGAGCAGCGACTCGATTCGCTCGCGAAGCTCGGCTCGCGTCGCGACCGCCGGGTTGAGCACGGTCATCACGAACCGGCGGGCGCTGTCGGGGTCGTCGCTCCCCGCGGCGCGGCTGCGATGACGGTCGCGCTCGGCGTCGTTCAGATCGTCGCTGATCCTGGTGAGGTCGCAGGCGAGGCCGATGGCCACGCTCACGAAGTCCGACAGTCGCGTGAGCACCTCGACGTCGTTGTCGGTGAACGCGTCGGGCCTGGACGAGCTGACGTTCAGCACCCCGAGTGCGGCGTCACCGCGCACCGGCGGGATGCACACGGAGGAGAGCACGCCGAGCCGGCGACAGGCCTCGGCGTCGACCCGCGGGTCGAGGTCGGTGTTGTCCGTGCGCAGCACCTGCCGGGTCGACACCGCGAGCCCCGACAGGCTGCTCCCTATCTCGATCGTCGTGCCGACGAAGGGCGCGAGCCGTCCCGACCCGCAGACGTAGTTGAGGCGTCCGGCGTCGTGGAGCGCGATGAGCGCGCCGTCGGCTCCTTCGATGAGCCGCTCGGCCTGACTCGCAACGCGCTGCATCAAGCGCATCGGGTCGACCGGCTGCGACATCGCTTCAGTGAGGTTGCTGTCGCGGGCACCGGCCGGGCCGCCCCCGCCGAACCGGCGCGCCGAGCGATTCGTCGCGCGCGCCATGGCTCGTTCATCGGCGCCGCCCGTTGGTGGTTGAGAGATCTCCACCGCTTCGCCTCCGGGTGTCGGATTTGGGCAGAGTGGGCCGATGGAGAAGTCTGACACTACCGAGTTCCGCCGTGCTCGCGACGCGAACTAACTGATTCGGGGCTCCGGCGCGTCGGCGTCGATGCCGTAGTGGCGGATCGCCTTGGCAACGTCCTCAGGCGATGCGTCGCCGCGCGACATGAGCGCTGACAACACCGCCACGACCACATGAGAAGTGTCCGTCTCGAAGAACCTGCGCAAGGACTCACGGGTGTCGCTGCGACCGAAGCCGTCCGTGCCGAGGGGGAGGAGTTGACGATCCTCCGGCATCCATCGCGCCACCTGGTCGGGCACGGCCTTCATGTAGTCGGTGACTGCGACAATCGGGCCGCCCGACGCCGCGAGTTGCTCGGTGACGTACGGGACCCGGGGCGCGTTCTCGGGATGGAGCCGGTTCCACCGCTCGATGGACAACGCGTCGTCGCGTAGCGACTTGTAGCTCGTGGCCGACCACAGCTCGGCGGCCACGTCGAACTGCTCGGCCAGTTCGACCTGCGCGTCGCGCGCCGCGCGCTGGGCCGAACCCGAGAACAAGATCGTCGCGTGGCGCGACGGTCCGGCGGGCGCATCGGCCCACTTGTAGAGCCCGCGCACGATTCCCTCGTCGACGCCGTCGGGCTTGGCCGGCTGGACGTAGTTCTCGTTGTAGATCGTGAGGTAGTAGAAGACGTCGGGATCCTCGCCGGTCGAGCCCTTGCCCCCGTCGCCGTACATGCGCTCGATGCCATGCTTCACGATCTCGGCCATCTCGTACGCGAACGCCGGGTCATAGGCCTGGCAGGTAGGCACGGTCGATGCGAGGACGTGACTGTGCCCGTCCTGGTGCTGGAGGCCCTCGCCGAGCAACGTCGTGCGGCCCGCGGTCGCGCCCATGAGGAACCCGCGGGTGCGGGCGTCGGCCGCAGCCCAGAGGAGGTCGCCCACCCGCTGAAAGCCGAACATCGAATAGAAGGTGAAGAACGGCACGACGGGAACCCCGCGCGTGGCATACGCAGTGCCCGCGGCGGTGAAGCTCGCAGTGGAGCCGGCCTCGGTGATGCCTTCCTCCAGGAGCTGGCCGTCCTTCGACTCCGTGTACGACAGCAGCAGCTGCGCGTCGACCGGGTCGTACTTCTGGCCCTGTGACGCGTAGATCCTGAACTCGCGGAACAGCGCGTCCATACCGAACGTGCGCGCTTCGTCGGGGATGATCGGCACCACACGCCCGCCGAACTTCTCGTCGCGCGCCAGGTTGCGCAGCAGCCTCGTGAACGCCATGGTCGTGGAGACCTCTTGCTGGCCCGACCCGGCGTCGAACTCGCCGAACACCTCGGCCTTCGGCAGCTCGAGCTTGCGCTTGATGGCGACGACCCGACTCGGCACCGGCCCGTCGAGCGCGCGCCGGCGGTCGACCATGTACCGGTACTCGTCGGAGTCTTCCGGCGGACGGTAGTAAGGCGGCTCCTGCCCCGGTGCGAGCGCTTCTTCCGGGATCTGGTCCTGGAGGTACAGCCGCTCGCGCAGCGCGAGGAGTTGCTCGTTGGTCATCTTCTTGATCTGGTGCGTCGCGTTGCGACCCTCGACCTCGGAGCCGAGCGTCCAGCCCTTCACCGTCTTGGCGAGGATCACCGTTGGCGCGCCCTCGAGCTCGGTGGCTGCCTTGTACGCCGCGTAGAGCTTGCGGTAGTCGTGACCGCCACGCGGGAGCCACCGCAGTTCTTCGTCGGAGAGGTGCTCGACCATCTTGCGTAGACGCGGGTCGGGTCCGAAGAAGTGATCGCGGATGTACGAGCCGTCCTGTTCCACGGCGTACCGCTGGAACTCGCCGTCGACAGTCGTGTTCATCTTGTTGAGGAGCACCCCGTCGACGTCGCGGTGCAGCAGCTCGTCCCACTTGGAGCCCCAGATCACCTTGATGACGTTCCACCCGGCGCCCCGGAACACGGCCTCGAGCTCCTGGATGATCTTGCCGTTGCCGCGCACCGGGCCGTCGAGGCGTTGCAGGTTGCAGTTCACGACCCAGGTGAGGTTGTCGAGCTGTTCGCGTGCGGCCAGGGAGATCGAACCGAGCGTCTCGGGCTCGTCGGTCTCGCCGTCGCCGAGAAAGCACCACACGCGCGACTGCGATGTGTCGTCGATACGACGGTTGTGGAGGTACTTGTTGAACCGTGCCTGGTAGATCGAGTTGATCGGGCCGAGCCCCATCGAGACCGTCGGGAACTCCCAGAGGTCGGGCATCAGCCGAGGGTGTGGGTACGACGACAGGCCGTTGCCGCTGATCTCCCGCCGGAAGTTGTCGAGCTGCTCCTCGGTCAACCGGCGCTCGAGGAACGCCCGCGCGTAGATACCGGGCGTGGCATGGCCCTGGAAGTAGATGTGATCGCCGGCGAGCCCGCCGTCCTTGCCGTGGAAGAACCAGTTGAAGCCGACCTCGTACAGCGACGCGCTCGACGCGTACGTCGACAGGTGCCCACCGATGCCGTCGGCGTGCTTGTTGGCCTTCACGACCATGACCGCGGCGTTCCACCTGATGTACGCACGGATGCGCCGCTCGATGTGCTCGTCGCCCGGGAACCACGGCTCTTCCTCGGGCGGGATCGTGTTGACGTAGGGCGTCGACACCGTGGCGGGATGGCCCACCTGCAGCTCGCGGGCGCGCTCGAGCAGCTTGCTCATGAGGAACCGCGCTCTCGTCTTGCCCTGCGCGTCGACCACGGCGGAGAGCGAGTCGAGCCACTCCTGCGTCTCTTCGGGGTCGACGTCCGGGAGCTGATGGACGAACCCGTCGATGATCATGGGCTCCATTCAACCTGCTTACCCATGGGTAATGCTCTCGGTCGATGACGATCGCGTACACCGATGGGGCGTGCAGCGGGAACCCCGGTCCGGGCGGCTGGGCCTGGGCGGTTCCCGACGGTCCGTTTGCCAGCGGCGCCGATCCGCACACGACCAACCAGCGCATGGAGATCACGGCCGCGTTCGAGGCGGTGCGCGCGGCGGACGGCCCGCTCGAGGTGGTCAGCGACTCGACCTACGTCGTGAACTGCTTTCGCGACAAGTGGTACGAGGGGTGGATGCGCCGCGGGTGGACGAACAGCCAGCGCAAGCCCGTGGCCAACCGCGACCTGTGGGAACCGTTCATCTCCCTCGTGCTCGAGCGCGGCGACGTGACCTTTCGGTGGGTCAAGGGCCATGGG
>DASZHU010000026.1:0-2239 GCA_035937605.1 Acidimicrobiales bacterium
ACCCAACACGAGTGCGGTGCCGCCGCGCCGCCGCGCGAGCGCGAGCGCGACGAGCACTGCGCCCGCGTTGAGCACCACGGTCGCGGCCTGCAGCGAGAACGCCGACGCGCCGAGCAGCCGATAGACGGGTGCGAGAGCGTAGAAGCTCAGCGGCCCCGGGTGGCTGCCCTGCTGCCCGTCGTACATGATCCGGCCGGGCAGCCCGATGAGCGGCGTATGAGAGGTGCCGACGTCTCGGACGCGGAGCTCGGTCTGCGCGAGATCGAGTACCGGGGTCCAGGTGGGCTCACGGAAGCTGAACAGCGCCACGAACAACGGCAACGCGAGCAATGCGGCGAGGGCGAGCACGAGCCAGCGCGACGTCGACCTCGACGCCCGTCGTGCGCGTGCGCCGGTATCGTCGACTCCTTCGGTGGCGACGTCGAGGTCGCGCACCGCAGCCATCGTCGCGATCCTAGATGGGGTCACGGGAGGCGGCGAAGCACCTCGAGCACGCCGAGCCGTACCGGGGACTGATGGTGCGAGCCACGGTGATCGAGGTTGTCGCGATGCCGAAGGAACCACTCGTACGACTCGATCAGCATCGAGCTGTTCGAATGCCGAGGCTCCCACCCGAGCTCGCTTCTCGCCTTCGAGACGTCGAAGAAGAGCGACTCGCTGTACATCAACCAGTGGTAGGGCGCGAAGGGCGCGAGCCCGACCGTGGCCAGCACGTGCATGGCGATTCGCGCGGGCGCGGTCGGCAGGGAGCGCACGACCGAGCCCGTAGCGGCGTGGTCGACCAACGCCTGGATCGTCTCGCGCATCGTGCCGAACTCGAGCGCGCCGATGTCGTACGTCGTGGATCCCTCGCGCGTGCCGGCACGGAGACAGGCGTCGGCCAGGTCGTCCGCGTGCACGAGCTGATACCGGTTGTCGCCCTTCCCGAGGACATACACCGGCGATCCGTGGGCCACGAAGTCGAACAGGATCGCAAAGATCCCGAGACGACCGTGCCCGAGGATCGTCCGGGGTCGGATGATCGTGACGTCGAGCCCGGCGGCCGAAGCCTCGTGACACAGCTGTTCGGCGCGGAGCTTCGCTCGCCCGTACGCCTCGAGCGGGCGGCACGGCGAGTCCTCGTACACCGGATTCGATTCCGGCCGGCCGAACACCGCGCTCGACGAGGTGTGCACGACCTTGCCGACCCGCGCGTCGCGTGCGGCGACGAGGACGTTCGCGGTGCCGACGACGTTCACCGATTCAAAGAGGTTCCGATCGCGCGCGAGCGGCACCTGGGCCACGTTGTTGAACACGATGTCGACGCTCTCGCACGCCGTGCGTACTGCGGGGAGGTCGCGTACATCACCACCGAGGTACTCCACGCCGTCGACAGGGTCCGACGGCGCGTTCACGTCGAGGATCCGCACGTGGTCGCCGCGCGCCCGCGCGTGCTCGCACAGCACGGTGCCGAAGTACCCGCTGCCGCCGGTGACGAGAATGCGGCGCGCCATCAGAGGAGGTGCCCGTTGGCGAGACACCATCGGATCGAGGCCCGCATGCCACCGAGCAGCTCGGTCGGCGGGTCGTACCCGATCTCCTTGCGGGCCAGCGAGACGTCGCAGGCAATGGTGTCCTTCAGCTCGCCGAGCACGTGCACGGCCTGGACGTAACGTCCCCGCGCCTGCACGAACGCATCGACACGTGCGGCCACGATTGCGGCCGCCCTCGGTATCCGCGGCGGGCGACGGCCGGCGACGTCGAGCCCCTCGGCGGCGAGCGCCGCCTTCACGGTCTCGAAGACCGCGCGCAGCTCGTACGGCTCCGCGTCGGCGATCCAGTACGCCTGGCCCGGGGCCTTCGCCGCGACCTCGGCTCGCAACATCCCGTGCACGAGGTTGCCGGTGAAGACCATCGAGCGTTGCTGCGTGCCGTCGCCGACGAGAGGGAACCGACCGCGGCGAATGGCCGACAGGAACGTGGTCTGCCGCTCGGGCTGATACGGCCCGTAGAACCAGGGCGGTCGCACGACGACGGTTTCGAGGTCGCCCCGCTCGAAGCTGCGGCTCACGAGTTGCTCCGCCTCGAGCTTCGACTGGCCGTAGCCCATGTACGGGTTGAACGGTGAAGCCTCGGTGAAGCGATCGGTCGGACGCTCGTTCGCGCCGAACGGCGAGTTCGACGACACGTGCACGAAGCGCACCGCGCCGGCCCGGCGAGCGCGATCGAGCGCGAACTGCGTGCCGCCGACGTTCACGTC
>DASZHU010000027.1:0-11190 GCA_035937605.1 Acidimicrobiales bacterium
ATCAACTCGCTGCGCGAATCGCACGGGCTCGCGCCACTGCAGGTGCACGTACAGGTAACCGGTGTCGCGCGTCGATGGACCGATCGCATGGCCGGCGCGGGTCAGATCTCCCACAACCCGAATCTCGCGAACGACGTACAGGGCAACTGGACCAAGCTGGGCGAGAACGTCGGGGTCGGGCGCGACGTCGACGGGCTGATGCGAGCCTTCATCAACAGCCCAGCGCACTACGCCAATCTCGTCGACCCGTCGTTCAACTACGTCGGCGTCGGCGTCACGTTCGCTCCCGACGGTCATTTGTTCACGACCCACGACTTCATGGCGCTCGACGACCAGCCCGTGCCGGCGCCGGCGCCGCAAGCCTTCGCTCCGTCCCCGCCATCCGCGCCGACTCCTGACGCAGTCCCGCCGGCGACACCGGCGGTGCCCACACCCGCCAGCCCGCAACGAGTCTCGATCATGCTGCGCGCGCTGCGCGACGTGGAGCGCTGAATCAATCGTCGACCGCGCGGCGCAGCGCCTCGAGGCTGCCTTTCTCGACCACGATGACACCGGTGCGCGCTGCCGCCTTCACCACGTCCGGCGTCACGTAGTTCGTGTGCAACACGATGCGCAGGCCCTCGCGCTGCACTCGCTCCGCGACATCGAGGCCGTTGAGACCAGGGCCGAGACGGAAGTCGACCACGAGAACGTCGGGGCGATGAGCCTCGCACGCCTGCAACGCCTGGTCGCCGTCCATCGCGGTCGCGAGGATCTCGTGACCCTCGAGCCGTAGGTCGAGCAACAGCAGGTCGAGTACCGCCGCGTCGTTGTCGACGACGACGATGCGTCGTCCCATCAGTCTCCGGAAGCCGCGGGCGCGGGCTCGGCATCGGCCACGAGCGGCAACGCGAACGCGACCGTGGCCCCACCGCCATCCCGGCGTTCCGCCCAGATCCGGCCACCGTGGGCGTCGAGGATCTTTCGGCAGATGTACAGGCCGAGGCCGGTGCCGGTGACGGTCGCATGCCGTCCCCGGCTGAACTTCTCGAACAGCCGGCCGATCTCGTCCTCCGTCAACCCGAGACCGCGATCGCTCACCTCGACGAGCGCGTTGTCCTGATCGGTGGCGACGCGCACATCGATGCGGCTGCCGACGGGCGAGTTCTTCATCGCGTTGTCGAGCATGTTGGCGAGCACTTGCTGAATGCGTTCCGGATCCGCTCGCACGGGAAGCTCCACGTCTGAGTGCATCAAAACGATCTCGTGGTCCCTGCTCAATACGCCGTCGACTGCCGCCTGCGCCGCGGCGTCGAGGCCGATCACCTGGAACGCATACGGAAGCTCGCCCGACTCGATGCTGCCGGTGTCGAGCACGTCGCGACTCAAGGCGTGCAGGCGCCGCGCGTTTGCAAATGCCTGCGCCACCGTTTGGCGTCGTTCCGCGTCGTTCATCGCGTCCCAGTGGTCGAGCAACGTCTGGAGGAAGCCGAGCTGGCCGGTGGCCGGCGTGCGCAACTCGTGCGACACGATGCTGATGAACTCCTCGCGCGCCACGCTGATGTCGGCCAGCCGACGTTGCTCGCGACGAGCGGCTCGCAGCCGGGACAACAGCACGAAGAAGGTGAGCCCGGACCCCACGATCGCGACGCCCATGATCAGCAGCAGCGCCGACCGCAGCGGTCCGGTGAGATCGCCCTCGAACTCGTCGGTACTCTGCCGGAACGTCGCTCGCCACCCAACGCTCGGGATCGATGCCGAAGCCGCGACCACGCTGCCATGTCGATGGAACCCGAAACCCGGATCGAGCAGCACCGCGTCGGCCTGCTTGCCGACAGACCCGGGGTTCGTCGACGTGACGACGACCCCGTTGGAGTCCAGGAACGAGTACTCATCGGTCTGCGCTCGACGGAACGCGATGATCAGCGTGGTGAAGGCCGAGTCCGGCGCCACGTCGGACTCCTGCAAGATCGCGCCGACGACCGGACCGTTGGCGACGGCACGAATCGGACGCGCGATCACGATCGTCTCCAGCGACGTCGTCAAACTCGCGCTCGAGACCGGCAGCAGCGCTGGTGTACCGGCGAGCACACCGTCGAGCCCGGGGCGCGTGAGTCGATGGCCGATCACGCTCGGGTCGGTGAGCAAGGTTCCGTTGGTCACGACGCCGCCCTCGTCAACGAGCACGTAGCCGGTTCGAGCGGTCGGCTGTGCGCGTTGCAGCAGATCGAGGCCGGCCTTGTCGGTCGGATCGTTGGCCGTGAGCTTCCACGGCTGGTTGTCAGCCGGGTTCGTCAGCGCGGCCTTCGACGTGAGCGCCGGCCCGAACGCACCGTCGAGCACGCGAGCGAGCTGCTGCAGCTGCGCGACCTGCAGGTCCTCGAGTGCCGCACGACCGTTGCGCTCCGCGCTGAGCACGGTCGCGACCACCGACCCCGCCAGCACGAGAACGAGTACCGCAGCAGCGACAGCAATCAACTGATCGCGGCGTTTCGACATCCAGGTCTCCTAGCTCGGGCGCGATCCTGTGGACGGGGACGGATTCGGTGTGGTGGACGAGGGTTGCACCTCGGCCGACGGCATCTCGACACGGAATGATGCTCCCCCGCCCCGCGTCTCGCTCAGCGTGATGGTGCCGTCGAGCTGGGCAATGAGTTGGCGCGCGAGCGCAAGACCGATCCCGACTCCCCGCGTCGCCGTCGTCGCCCGGTCGTGGAACCGGTAGAACAGCTCGAACACCTTCTCGCGTTGGTCCTCGGGCACTCCCGGGCCGTGGTCCTCCACCCACAGCACGACACGATCGTCCTTGCGCCGAAGGATCACGTCGACCTTCGTGCCGGCCGGCGTGTACTTCGCTGCGTTCGACAACAGGTTGACAAGCACGCGCTCGACCGCGGACAACTCGCCGAGCGCTGTCACGGCGGGCGCAACGTCGACCGAGATCTCGTGATCCGCGAGCAAGGACGACATCTGGTCGACCACTTGCGGCACCAGCTCGCTGAGGTCGATCGGCCGGAGGTCGACGGTGATGGCGGATCTCTCGAATCGAGCGAAGTCGAGAAGGTCTTCGATGAGCACCCCGAGGGACCGGGCGTTGCGGCGTATGCGCTCGATGTAGTCGCGCCTCCGGTCGTCGTCGAGCACTGTCACGTCGCCATCGAGAAGCCCCGCGAACCCCTCGATCGCCGTGACGGTCGTGCGCAGCTCGTGGCTCACCGAGCTGACGAACGTCGTCTTCATGCGGTCGACATCGCGCAAACGCGTCACGAGCTCCTGCTCGTCCTGCAGCAGCCGTGCGTTGCCGAGCGCGGCAGCGAGGAGGTTGCACACGGCCACCAACGTCTCGACCTGCGACGCCGACAGGCCGGGCGTGGCTCGCGCCCGCAACGCACCGACGACGCGGCCGGCCCGGAGCAGCGGCACTGTGACGAGGCTGCCGGGTGCCGATCCACCGGATGGCATCGAGAGCGATGACGCATCCGAGTCGAGTGGAGTGGGGTCGGCACCGAGCGAGAAGACCCGCACGAGGCGGCCCGCGTCGGTGATCAAGCTGATCGACACTGCATCGAGCTCGAGGTCGTCGGCGATGGTCACGGCGAAGACCGGGAGAAGATCGCTCGACGCGAGACTCTGCTGCAACAGCGGCCCAGCGCGTGCGACCAAGGCGAGCTCCTGAGCGCGATCCTCGGCGTCGCGGACGGCGCGCTCGACGAGGCGCTCACGACGCTCGGCCAGCGTGGTGACGGCCAGCGCGAGCAGGAGGCCGAACGCGAGCACGATCCACCGCGACCCCGACGGCGTCGCCACCGACCAGACCTGAACCGTCCACCCCGAGCCGCTGACCGAGATCGGTATCGTCACCCCCGACGCCGGCGGCGCACCCGCGACCTGCCGACCCGACGTCGCCACGGTCGTCGTGTCGTCGACCACCCGCACGACAAGATCTGGGTCCGACGGCGATGCCGGCAATCCGAAGCGGTCTGCTTGCGGCAAGATCAACACGACATAGCCGACGAGCGCGCTCCGTCGCGACGCGACGTCGTCGGGCACGGTGCTCGTGCCGAACAGTGCGGCCGTCTCGATGACGGTGACGTGACCGTCGGGCCCGGCACCGGTCGCGACCTCTGCACCGCCACTGTCTCGTGTCACGTCGAGAAGCCGCTTGAATGCCGGTTGCGTGGCGAGGTCGAACCCAACCGCGGAGGCCGACGCGGCCTCCGGCACGACCACTGCAATCCGCGCCGATGCGGTGGACCTCGTGCGGACGACACCGAGGGTGAGATTCGGCGCGACAACCGGGGTGCCCGACGAGAGGCTCGTCAAAGCCGCAACGAGGACGTCATCCGATCGAGTCGGATCGCCTCCGATGGCTTGTGACGCGGCGGCGAGAAGCTGTCCGTCGGCGGCCAACCGCGCGTCGACCGCTGCCGCGGTCGACGCCGCGATCGCTTCGAGATCCGCGTGAGCAGGCCGTTGATCCGCAGCGCCGACCGCCCAGGAAGCCCCGAGCGCCCCGAGCGCGACGAGCACGCCGAGAAACGCCGGAGTCAGACCCCGGCGGTGACTCAACCCGTGCCGAATCTCCACAGCGCTTCAGGGACCTTCGCGAGCTCGGTCTTGGGCAGGCACGTCTGGATCCCGAGCTCCGCGGCCCTGGCACGGAGCTCGGAGTCGACGAAGGCGCTGAACAAGATGATCCGTTGGTCGGACTGCTCGGACAGGATCTGCTCGGCCGCCTCGAGACCCGTCATGTCCGGCATCTGCTGGTCGAGCAGGATCACGTCGGGCTCGACCTCGCGCCAACGCTCGATCGCTTCGGCCCCAGACTCGGCCAAGCCGACCACCGCAAGGCCTTCGTTCGCGCGCTCGATGACCGCCTCGAGAAGAAGCCGCATGTCTGCCTCGTCATCAACCACCAACACTCCGGGCAACAGATCCTCCATGAACGTCGACTCTCCCAGTAGGGAACAGCAAAGTGTGCCCGATTCGCGCCGCGCTCGCGCGCCCTCCGCACATGTCGGACAAATGCCGCGTGATTCACATTCGTAGTCGAACCCGCGTTGTCATCGCGCGGTAAAGCACCGCGCGGCGCGCGCCGATGCACGGCCGTGACCGAACCACGCAGTCGTCCGATCGTCGAACGCGAGAGCCTGTTGCCGTGGCTCGCCGCGTCCTTGGTCGCGATGAGCGGCTACATCGTGGGTCTTCTCGTCGGAACCCGCGCGTCGGACAATCATCGACTCGTGTTCAGCCTCGCGCTCTGTTCGGTCGTGACCGCGACCGAGCTCGTCATCCATCGCTCGCGACGGGTGGTCGAGGACGCCGACCGCACGCAACGCGCCCGTCCCGCCGCGCAGGAGCTCGACGCGTGGGCATCCGAGCAGACCCTGCTCCGTCTCGACACCGAAGCCGACGTCCCGCCCTACGCCGTCGGGATGCTGCGCTATTCGGCGGCGGTGGTCGAGCTTCTCGAGCACAGCGTTGCAGTCGCACTCCGCGACGGCGTCGATCCGGTCGAGCTCGTGTCGGGTCGTGACGACGCGGCGGCACTCCACGATCTGCTGGGAACCATGACCGAAGAGCCGGTGCATCTGCAACGGGCCGCGAAGGTCCACACGATCTGTTCGCTCTGGGAAGCCGACCAGGGCCGCCTCGAACACCTCGCCGCCGACTTCGACCCCGACTTCCACCTCCGCTGGCGCGCCAGGCACCTTGCCGACCTTCGTCTCCGTCACGGTGAACGCCCGCGTCGCAATGACGTCGCGCTCCCGTACAGGGGCGTGGTCATCGCGGAGTAGCCCGCTCGCGCTATAGGTCTTTTGACCTAAAGCGCTTCCGATCGCAATCCGATCCCGTGCTCGACACAGTCCGGGCGGAGAAGGGATCAGAAGCATGCGTGCCCTCTCCACGCACTCGACAGGCGATGAGCAGGCCGAGACCGCGCGTGGTGCGCTGCTGACCGAGGCACAGCGCCGGCAGATGGCCGAAGACGTCGCCGCGCTACGTGCGACCTACGGCCCGCGCTGGCCCCGCATCCCGAGCGGCTTCGGTGACCGGGCTCAGCAGGCGGCGCAGCGACTCGGTTCCGGTCTCGCCCCCATCGCGCTCGAAGCCGCCGACCCGGTCCGGGTGCTGCACGAGCTCGACACGCTCGTACGCGACACGGCCGACATGACCAGGCGGATACAGCGCTTTGCCGGTGTGATCGGCGAGGCGCTCGCGGCCGACGTGTCCGCCATGTCGCTCG
This sequence comes from Acidimicrobiales bacterium, assembly GCA_035937605.1. GTDB lineage: Bacteria > Actinomycetota > Acidimicrobiia > Acidimicrobiales > JACDCH01 > DASUCS01. The sequence goes on from DASZHU010000027.1 coordinate 6,227, forward strand.
CGCAGCTGCGGCGGCTCTGCGGGATCCTCTTGCAGCTCGCCGCGGTGCCCGCGCCGAACCCATCGTGGGCGAACCCCGCCGAGGCGCACGCTGCGGGCGTCGTGCTGTCCGCCCTCGGCGACGACCTTCGTGAGCTCGCGCAGCTTCGTCGAGACCTCTACGAGGAGTTCTCCGAAGACGTCTGGACGCTGTCCTGCGGCTCGAACCCGCCGTCGATCGATCGTTGGTGGCAGGCGGGCCGACGTCGACGTGCGCGCCGCGAGCTGACGATCGCCACGCGAAATGGACGGCCGCCGACCGACGTGCGACGAGCGATCACCACTCTGCGACGCGCGAGCGAGCTCGAGACGGGCGTGCACGACCTGTGGGCGGCGGTGAGCGGGAGCCTCGGACACTTCGTCGACGCCGGTATCCCTGACGTCGACGGCGCCGCCGGAGCCTTGGCCTGCATCAAGGATCTCCAGATCGAGTTGGGCGAGCTGCTCGACGTGGCGCGCGTGCGCGACCTGTGCGCGGCTGACGCCTTCGTGTGCGACGAGCTCGCCGGACCGGCGGGCGAGACGATCATCACCATCGCGGCCTGGGCCTCCAAGGCGATGCGCGCCGGCGCCGTCGATCCCCTCGATCGGCGCGCCGTCGACCTCGAGCGATGGGCCGACGGCATCCGCGTCTCCCTCGCCGTGCTCGCGTCGCTCAAGGACGGAACGCGGCGACTCCGCTCGACCGTACGCAGTGTCGGACAGATTCTGGGAGACGCGATCCTTCGCGATCGCGTGTTCCAACTCTGTGAAGCCGCTGCCGTCGACCGGGCACCCATCGAGGTGCACCGGTGAACCGCATCGGCGTGCTCGTCGTCGCGGCGGTGGTCGCACTCGGCTCGGCACTCGGGTTGGTGCACTACGCGAGCGGCGCGCAGGACCGCGCGGTGAAGGCCGCGGAACCGGTGCCGGTGATGATCGCGACGAAAGACGTGCCGCTCGGAATGCCGTTCAGCACCGCATGGAACGAACGGCGGGTCGTGCTGTCGACGATCCCGCGCACCCTGCGGCCCCCGACCGCTGTGGTCGACCCGAACGCCTTGACCGGGACGATCGCGGCCGCGCCGATCACGCAAGGTCAGCTCGTCGTCCAGGAGTCGTTCGCGAACACCGCTGCGAGCGACCACCCTGGTCCGCCCACGTTCGCCACACAACTCCCACCGGGCACCGTGGCGGTGTCGTTCAAAGCCACGGCCGCGCAGGCCGTGTCCGACCTCATCCGGCCCGGCGATCACGTCAACCTGCTGGTGCAGGTGCCCGACGCGTCCGTTCTGGGGCTTCCGCCCTCAGGGGGCGCCGCCGTCGTGCATGTGTTCCAGGACCTCAAGATCATCGCGATCGGCGACGTGACCGAAGCACCGAAGGATGCGACCGAGGCACCGAAGAACCCCGGCACCGGTCTCTACACGGTCGCCGTGGCGCCCGAGGATTCCGCCCGACTGCTCCTGCTCGCGCACGAGTACGACGTGTATCTGACGCTTGTCGGACCGAAGACGAGCAGCAGCAACGTGCCCGCCATCGCCGACCACGACGCCTTGCCGCCCGTTACGACCACGCCAGCGCCGCCGGCGAACCCATGAGCCGGCTGCGCCAGCGCATCCTCGACGCGTCGGCCGAGAGCGCGGTCGACGCGTTCGAGGAGCCGGCGCCGCACGAGGGCACGGGCACCCAGAGCCGCGACGCCGCGCTGCGCCCCTCCCCGGCTCCGCCCCCTCCCCCGCCCCGCGATCGGCTGCCGTCGGAGGTGCACGACAAGGTCCATCGTCACATCGTGCGCGACCTCGGCCCGCTCCTGTACGACGAGGCCGTCGAGGCGAACGAACTCGAGGAACGACTCCAACGTTCGATCGCCACCGCGTTCACCGACAACGCAGTCGCCCTCGACGGCGCGTTGTACGAGCAGTTCTCCCGTGACGTTCGCAACGACGTCATCGGCTACGGACCGATCGAGGAGTTCCTGGCCGACGAGTCCGTGACCGAGATCATGGTGAACGGTCCCGACATCGTTTTCGTCGAGCGCGGCGGAAAAGTCGTCGAGGTCCCGTCCGGCTTCGTGGACGGCGAGCACGTTCGCCGGGTGATCGACAAGATCGTCTCGCAGGTCGGCCGGCGGATCGACGAGGCGTCTCCGATGGTGGACGCGCGACTGCCCGATGGTTCGCGTGTGAATGCGATCATCCAGCCGCTGGCGATCGGCGGGCCGTTCCTCACCATCCGCAAGTTCGCGACCGACCCGTTCACCGCAGAGGATCTCGTCCAGTTCGGCACCTTCGACGAGCGCAGCGTTCGCTTTCTTCGGGCGTGCATCGAGGGCCGGCTCAACATCATCGTCTCGGGCGGGACGGGCACCGGCAAGACCACGTTGCTCAACGTGCTGTCGTCGTTCATCCCCAACGACGAACGCATCGTCACCGTGGAAGACGCGAAGGAGCTGCAGCTCCATCAGCGGCACGTGTTGTGCCTCGAGACGCGGCCGCCGAACATCGAAGGCGCGGGAGCGATTGCCATCCGCGACCTCGTCAGGAACAGCTTGCGCATGCGACCCGATCGCATCGTCGTCGGGGAGTGCCGCGGCGGAGAGGCACTCGACATGTTGCAGGCGATGAACACCGGCCACGACGGCTCGATGACGACGGTGCACGCGAACAGTCCTCGCGATGCGCTCGCACGCGTCGAGACGTTGACGTTGATGGCCGGCTTCGATCTGCCGATCCGGGCGATCCGCGAGCAGGTTGCATCCGCGGTCGACCTCATCGTGCAGCTCAGCCGCTTGCGCGACGGCACCCGACGGGTCACGCACGTGACCGAGGTCGACGGGATGGAAGGCGACAAGATCACGTTGCAGGACATCTTCGTGTTCGACTTCAGCGCCGGCGTCGACGTCAACACACGTCGACATCGCGGCGAGTTGCGACCCACGGGCGTGCGCCCGACGTTCTCCGAGAAGCTCGAGGACACCGGAGTCGAGATGGGTTCGGCCATCTTCGAGCCATCGACCGCCCACTCGCTGAGCGATCGAATGCGAGAGCTCCGATGATCCTCGCCATCGATCTCGTCGTGTTGGGCTTCGCCGCCGTCACCGCAGCCGCCACCTCCGTCGCCGTGATCGTCGTGGTGTCCGTTGCGGGCCAGCGGGCGTCGGACCCCGCGACCGCCGCGGGCCCATCGCGATCGCAGCGACGGCTCGACGACGCGTTCGATGCGTCGCCGGTGCTGCGGCGAGCCATCGAGCTGACGGCGAACCTGGCCGAGCGTCGTGGCGCGCTCGGATCGGTCGAGCGGTCACTTCGCGCGGCGGACATCCCGATTCGGCCGGCGGAGGCGATCTTCGCGTACGTGCTGCTCGCAGTGCTCGTACCCGTGGTGTCGCTCCTGCTCGGCCGGTCCACCGAGCTGGTGGTCCTCGCCCTCCTCGTCTTCGTCGTTCTACCGCCGATGGCGCTGCGCTTCGTCGTGAAGCGTCGACGCAAGAAGTTCGTCTCGCAGCTACCCGATGCGCTCACGACGCTCGCGGGATCACTCCGCGCCGGTCGGTCGCTAGGTCAGGCCCTCGAAGCACTGGCGCGTGAGATGCCTGCTCCGATGGGCCGCGAGCTGCGCAAGATCGTGGCAGAGATTCGGCTCGGACGACCGATGGCCGACGCACTCGACGATGCCGTCGAGCGCGTGGGCAGCCCGGACTTTCGATGGGCCGTGCTCGCGATTCAGATCCAGGCCGAGGTCGGCGGCAACCTGGCAGAGCTCCTCGGTCGCGTCGCGGAGACCATGCGGGCGAGGTCTCGCCTGCGCGGCGAAGTGCGCGCGCTCACCGCAGAAGGTCGCGCGTCCGCCGGCATGCTCGTCGTGCTCCCTCCGGCCCTCGGTGGCGTGATGTACCTCGTGAACCCGCACTACATGCAGCCGATGTTCACGCAAACCGGCGGGCACATCATGCTCGCAGTGTCGGCGGTGATGATCGTGGCGGGCTTCGCGTGGATGAAGAAGGTCGTCACCATCGATGTCTGACTTCATGGCGCGACCCGGCGCGGGCCTCCTGTTGGCGATCACCGCCGCGTTCGCGTTCTCCGTTCTCATCGCGGGCGTCGGCCTGCTCGCGCTCGACCGGGTCTCGCTGCGGGCAAAGCTGCGCGAGATCGACGACCTCTACCGGCTCGTCGGGGTTCGGGACCAGGAGCTGATGCTCCCGCTGGCGGAGCGCGTCTCCGGCCCGGTGCAGCGGCTGCTCAGCAGGATCGGGCGGCGAGTGTCCCCATCGGGCTACGTCGAGGGCGTGAGGCTCATGATGTTGCGAGCGGGCCGACTCGACCCGGCGGCGGCCGATCGGTTCCTCGCGTTGCGCGCCCTCACACTGCTCGCCGCGCCGGTGGTCGCCACGCTCGGGTGGGCCGCCACCGCACAGTTCGGATCGCTGAAGTTCGTGACCGCGGGCCTCGGCGTGGCGGCCTGCGTCGTGCTCCCTTCGAGCCGGCTCAATCGAGCCGTCGAGGAACGCGAGCAGCTCGTCCGCACCCAACTACCCGACACCCTCGACCTCCTCGTGATCTGCATGGAAGCCGGACTCGGCTTCACCGCGGCCGTGGCCCGCACGGTCGCGAACGTCGAAGGCGAGATGGCCGGCGAGTTCGGCCTCGCCCTGGCCGAGATGCGGGCTGGAGCGAGCCGGTCGGAGGCCCTGAAGAACCTCGGCGAACGCGTCCAGATCCCCGAGGTGCAGTCGTTCGTGATGTCGATTCGTCAAGCCGACGAGTTCGGCATCTCGGTGTCATCGGTGCTGCGCAGCCAGGCCGAGGAGATGCGCGTGCATCGCCGCCAACTCGCGCAGGAGAAGGCCCAGAAGGCACCCGTGAAGATGCTCGTGCCGATGGTGTTCTGCATCTTCCCGCCCTTGTTCCTGATCGTGATCGGCCCCGCTGGCCTGCAGCTGTC
>DASZHU010000028.1:0-8001 GCA_035937605.1 Acidimicrobiales bacterium
ACCCGACGCACAGGCCGAAGAACGCGATCAGTATCGCGATGAACAACAGATCAGCGAACATGGCTCGCTTGTAACCCTGCCGACGCGCGGTGCACAGCGTCTTGACGCGTTCTACACGTCGACCCTGGCGTTCTTAACGCGTCGCTTACGCCGTCACTTCTTGCGACGACTGCGGCGCAGGTGACGTCCCACCAGCTCGGACGCGACGATCGCCAATGCGCTCGTGATGACCAGCGCCACCCAGACGCGGGCGTCGAAGGTGAGGAAGAGGAAGTGGATCGTGATCCGCCCGCGGTTCTGCGCGACGAAGTCGATCGCCGCGAGCGCCAGCACGATTCCACCAACGAGTGAAGGGCTGAGGCCCTGCTCGAGCGACTTGTTCTCACCCCGGTCGGCCATGGCGGAATCGTACGGCCGGTCAGCCGGAGGCAGAGCGATCGACGAGGCGGTAGCCGACGCCGGGCTCGGTCACGAGGCGCGGAGCTGCGGCGTCGTCACCGAGCTTCTTGCGGATCTGGCTGGCGTACACCCGCAGGTACTGCGTCTCGCTGCCGTACTCGGGACCCCACACCTCCTGGAGGATCGTTCGATGCGTCAGCACCCGCCCCGGATACCGGGCCAGCAAGGCCAGGAACGCGAACTCCTTCGGTGTGAGATCGACGCCCTCGCCCGCGACGGTCACCTGGTGATGCGGCACGTCGACGACCACGTCACCCACCACGAGCACGGGATCGACGGGTTGGCCGCCGCTGCGCTGCCGGCGCAACGCGACCCGCAGGCGTGCGAGCAGCTCGGGCGTCGAGAACGGCTTGATCACGTAATCGTCGGCACCGATGTCGAGTGTCTCGACCTTGCGGTGCTCGGTGTCGTCGACCGTGAGCACGATGATCGGCACGTCGCTCCACGAGCGGATGCGCCGGCACACGTCCGACCCGTCCATATCGGGCAATCCGAGATCGAGGATCACCGCACTCGGATCGGTGACCGCGGCGGCGTCGATGCCGGACTCGCCGGTGAGCGCCACCACCACCCGGTAGCCGCGGGCCTCGAGCGCGGCGCGCAGCGCGCGTCCGATCGCGGGCGTGTCCTCGATCACGAGGATCGTCTGGTGATCCGTCATCGGTGCACCGGCAACGTGAACACGAACTGAGCCCCGCCGCCGTTGGCCGGCTCGACCGCGATCGTGCCGCCGTGGGCCTCGACGATCGCCTTGCAGATCGCGAGACCGATTCCACTCGACGTCGACCCTTCACCGCGCAGGAACGGCTCGAACACCCGATTGCGCTCAGCGGCGGGTACGCCAGGGCCTTGATCGGTCACAGCGACCTCGATCATGCCGTCGCGCTCGCGCGCACGAACGCGGATCATTCCATGTTCCGGTGAATGACGAGCCGCGTTGTCGAGCAGGTTGGTGATCACCTGGTCGATGAGCGTGTAGTCCGCATCCGCCAGCGGGAGGGTGAACGGCACGTCGACCTGGACGTGCGCGTTGCGCAGTACCCGGTTGAGCTTGCGTACGCGCGACGTGAACAGCTCCTCGAGCGGAACCGCTTGCAGCTCTGGTCGTAGCGACCCGGCCTCGATCCGGCTCAGGCTCAGCAGGTTCGCCACGAGGCGATCGAGACGCTCGGCCTCGTCGCCGACGAGATCCAGCAGCTCGTCGCGGACGTCGTCGTCGTAGACCGCACCGGCGCGCAGATCCGATGTCACCGCCCGAATCGTGACGAGCGGCGTGCGCAGGTCGTGTGACACCGACCGCAGGAGCGCGGCCCGATAGTCGTCGACGAGCTCCAACGCGCGCTTCTCGGCGGCCAGCTGCTGCTGCTGCTCGCGCAGGTCACGCTGCTGCGCGTACAACAAGCTGATCTCCGCCGCCTGGCGCTCCGCCGCCATCCGCCGATCGCTCTCGAGCGCGAGCAACGTGCCGACGGCGAGCGCGACGACGGTGAACACACCGAGTGCGACGGAGTCGTCGACCAGATCGATCTTCAGCGTGTTGTACGGGGGCAGGAAGAGCACCTCGAGGCTCACGGCCGCGGCGAACGCGGTCACGAGCGCGGGGATCCGTCCACCGAACCACGCGGCAAGCACCACCGGTACGACCAGCGCCAACGCATCCGTCGCGGTGCTCGTGCGCGCCCGGAACGGCACGAGCACGAGCGCGAACAGCGCGACCATCGCGAGACCGGCGAGGACGCCACCGACTCGGCCCATGGGGCGGTGGGAGCCCGGCACGACCACGATCTTGACGCGTTCTTGACGAACCGCCCGGCACCCTTGACGTGTTCTTGATACCGGCCGGTGTGTCCTGGCTACATGGCGCAACACGTCGTCGACACTCGACCGGTGGCCTCGCCGCCGGCCGGCCGCAGCGTGGAGACGCTCAAGCCGTTGCCGCCCGCGCCGGAGATCGACATCGGCGAGACGCTCGGCTACCGAGTGAAGAACCGGCTGCTCGGTCCGCCGTTGCACACGGCGGAGCTCGAGCACGAGCGCCTCGGCATTCCCACGGCGCTCGCCGTGTTCTCCTCCGACTGCATCTCGTCGTCGGCGTACGCCACCGAAGAGATCCTGCGCATCCTCATCCCGGCGATCGGGTTGTTCGCGTTCAGCCTCGTGCTCCCGATCACTGTTGCACTGCTGGTTGTCCTGTTCTTCCTGATCCTCTCGTATCGAGAGACGATCAAGGAGTACCCGACGGCCGGCGGCGCGTACATGGTCACACGCGACAACTTCGGCCTCCTGCCAGCACAGGTTGCAGGCGTCTCTCTCCTCACCGACTACGTGTTGACGGTTGCGGTCTCGGTCGCAGCGGGGACCGACGCGCTCACATCGGCCGTACGCCCTCTCGCGCCGTATCACGTGGTCATCGCGCTCGGCTTCATCGTGATCATCGCGTTCGGCAACCTGCGCGGCGTGAAGGAGTCGGGGAAGCTCTTCGCGATGCCGACGTACTTCTTCATCGGCATGATGCTGTTGCTCCTCACGATGGGTGCGATCAAGGGCTTCACCGGTGGTCTGCATGCTGCGACGCTCGACCCCCAGGGCCAGATCCCGTTCGCCCACGACGCGCTCGGTACGGGGTTGCTGTACGGCGCGGGACTCTGGCTGGCGCTGAAGGCGTTCGCGTCCGGAGGCGCCGCAGTCACCGGCGTCGAGGCGATATCGAACGGCGTCACCGCGTTCAAGCGACCGGAGTGGAAGAACGCGCGCACGACGCTCTTCATCATGGGTGGCACGCTCGGCGTGTTGTTCTTCGGGCTGTCGGCACTGTCGACTCGGGTGCACCCGATCCCATACGTCGAGGGCACGCCGACGGTGATCTCGCAGATCGGCAAGACGGTGTTCGGCGGCGGGGCCCTCGGCCACGGGCTCTTCTTCGCCCTACAGGCGGGCACGATGCTCATCCTCGTACTGGCGGCCAACACGAGCTTCGCCGACTTCCCACGGCTCGCCAGCTTCCACGCCGGCGACCACTTCATGCCGAAGCAGCTGACGAAACGCGGACACCGTCTTGTGTTCTCCAACGGCATCGTGTCGCTGGCCGCGGCGGCTGCGGTATTGCTGGTCGTGACCGGCGCCAAGGTCGACCATCTGATCCCGCTGTACGCCGTCGGCGTGTTCACGAGCTTCACGATGAGCCAGGCAGGCATGGCCCGTCATCACTTGCGGCAGAAGGAGTCGGGCTGGCGCAAGGGACTGTTCGTGAACGGCACGGGCGCGGTGCTGTCGCTCGTCGTCGACATCATCATCCTGATCACCAAGTTCAAGCCGCCGGGTCAGCCGCTCGGCGCGTGGGTGATCCTCGTGTTCGTGCCGATCATGGTCTACGGACTCACTCGGTTGAACAAGCAGTACGAGGCCGAGGCGCACGAGCTCGAGCGCGATGCCCGCACCGCGGCCGAGGCACCCGTGTTCCACCGCCACACCGTGTTGCTCCTCGTCGACGAGCTCGATCGCGCCGCGGCAAAGGGCATCCAGTACGCCCGCAGCCTCTCGCCGGACGAGCTGCGCGCGGTGCACGTGGCCATCGACGTGCCGCGCGCCGAGGAGCTCATGGACGAGTGGCTGCGCCTCGGGCTGTCACGCTTCCCGCTCGAGATCGTCGATTGCCCCGACCGGCGCATCGTGCGCTCGGTGCTGGAGGTGGTGTGCGAGGCGCTCGGCGACGGCCGCACCGAGGTGACCGTGCTCGTACCTCGACGCGAGTACCGGCGCTCGTGGCACCGGCTGCTGCACGACCACACGGGTGATGCGATCGCGAAGGGCCTGGCCCGGGTCGATCACGCCAACGTCACGTTCGTCCCCTACCAACTCGGACAACTCGAGGTGACCACACGATGAGCGACGACGACGTGACGCCGATCGCGGACCTGCGCCATCGCCAGCGTGCCAACGTGCGTGGACGCGTGCGATCGGTCCGCGTGCGGCCGTGGGCCGACAGTCCGACACTCGAGATCGTGCTCGTCGACGACACCGGAGGGATCACCGTCGTGTTCCTCGCGCGCCGACGCATCGGAGGCATTCGCCCTGGCGCGATGATGCGGGTCGAGGGCATGGTCGGTTCACACGAACGTCGGCTCGCCATCCTGAACCCCGAGTACGAGCTGGAGCACGCCTCCTGACGAGCTCGGTCAGTCGACGATCGCGGGATACACGATCGACTTCAGCTGACCCCGGAAGTCGAATGTGCCCGATGGCATCAACTGCGTCATGAAGATCACGACGAGGTCTTCGGCGGGATCGATCCAGAAGATCGTCGACGCCGCGCCACCCCAGTAGTAATCGCCCGTCGAACCCGCCGATTGCGTCGCGACAGGGCCAAGGCCGACCGCCACGGTCAGGCCGAAACCGACGCCGTCGAACCCGGTCTCGCCGTAGCCGCCTGGGAGCGCGAACGACGCCAGCTCGCCGTTGTGCGGCAGGTGGTTCGTGGACATGAGCTCGATCGTCTTGCGTCCGAGCACCCGCACGCCGTCGAGCTCACCGCCGTTGAGCAACATGCGGCAGAAGCGGAGGTAGTCCTCGGTCGTCGAGACCAGCCCACCTCCCCCTGAGAGGAACGAGGGCGGACGCCGATACGAGCTGCGCTCCGGGTTGTCGAGGAGCTTGAGCGTCTTGTCGCGACGGCGACCGTACGAGGCCGCGAAGCGATCGATGTCGTCATCGGCGACGCTGAACCCGGTGTCGCGCATCTGCAACGGCTCGAAGACCTCGGTGCGCAGGTAATCGTCGAAGCGCCGGCCGGAGATGATCTCGACCAGCCGCCCGCAGATGTCGGTCGACACGCCGTAGAGCCATCTCGTGCCGGGGTGGAACACGAGCGGCTTGGTGGCCAGGGTCTGCACCATGTTGTCGAGCGTGCCGCCGGACCCACCGCGTAGCGCGGTCATCGCGCTCAAGAAGTTCTCCATCACCATGGGCCCGTCGACGCCCCAACCCAGTCCGGTCATGTGCATCAGCGCGTCGCGCACGGTCATCGGTCGCTCTGGTTCGACGAGTCGGGTCGAGCCGTCGGGCTGCCGCTCCTTCACCTTCAGGTCGCGCCACTCGGGGATGAAGCGATCGACCGGGTCGTTGAGCCGGAACGCGCCGCGCTCGTACAGCGTCATCAGCGCGACACCGGTGATCGGTTTCGTCATCGAGTACAGGCGCCAGATCGTGTCCTCGGCGACGGGCTTGTCGCGTTCGAGGTCCATCGACCCGAGCGACGAGAAGTAACCGACCGCGCCGTGACGGAACACGACCGTCTGACAGCCCGCGATCTTCTGGGGGTCGATGTAGCGCCGCTGGATGTGCTCGGTAATGCGGTCGAGTCGGCCGGCGTCGAACCCGGCGCCATCGGGATCGATCTTCATGCCGCGATCCTGCCACTCCACCGACATCAGAGGGAACGGAGGCGGGCGATCCGTTCGTCGTTCGGGCCGAGATGTTCGGTGAGGGTGACGACGACGGCGTCGACATCGAGCGCACCGGCCGCGAGCATGTCCTCGAGGTCGGCCCAGTCCCGCCGGCGGTCGAAGAACGCCTTGAACACGGCGACATCGAAGCAGGACAGGAACGGGACCATCTCGCCCGCGAACGGCTCGGCGCGGGATCGGGTCGCCGCGGCGCCGTGGAAGGGCGTGGTGTTGAGGAAGACGTCGACCGGCGTCGTGTCCCAGTGCAGGCGCGCCTGCCCGTCGCGCTCGAGCTGACGCACCTCCGACCGTGTGGCGACCACCTCGGGTGGCAGCGCGGCGAGGACCCTCCGCACGTTCGTTCGCGACGCGAAGACGTTCACGTCGATGTCGCTCGTGCCGCGCGGCTGGCGCGTGCACCACGCGAGCGCGAGCGCGCCGCCGAATGCGTGCGGCACGTCCGCGGCATCGAGCGACCGGTGGACGGCGACGATCTTCTCCGCGAGCGAGGTCACGGATCGGCGAAGCGCTTCGAGGTGAGCGGCCGATGTTCGCTCGGGAGCGCGTCGGCGAGATCGAGCACTTCGAGCAGCTCGCGTCCTCGTTGCACTCGGTCGTCGAAGGGCGCGGTGCGCTCGAGCCGCACGCGGAGCTCGAAACCACAGGCGGCCACGAGGCGGTCGAGCGTGGCGGCGTTGGGTGACTTGGCCCCCGACTCGTAGGCCGCGATAGCGGAGTGCGATGTGCGAGCCCTCCGCGCCAGTTGGCGAATCGTCAGGCCCGAGCGCACCCGAGCCCGTTTGAGCACCACGTCCGCGTCCACTCCCTAGATGGTATCCGATCAGATACCAGACGCCGCGGCGCGGCCGCAGCAGTCCGCGTAGGACTCGTCCCGCCCGCACCAGCAGCCCTTGTGGGCATCGGGAGGCCATTTGCGGGTGCGTCCCCGTGTCGCGATCGTCGTTGCGTACCTCGAGCGGCTCGCCGGCTCCGCGGGGTCGAGGCCCTCCTTGCTGCACCAGCGCAGGAAGTACTTCACCTCGATCGGAGCGAGCACGACCGAGGTGCCGGGCTCCAGCTCGAGGGCCCGCAGGTGCGCGTCGACACCGCGGCAGTAATCGGCGTAGGTGCGCACGTTCCACGTCGCGACCAGTCCCGGCCACAGCGCGAGCGCCTTTTCGAGCTCACCCTCCGGGAACCAACCGACCGCCACGTGTTTGGGCACACGTCATCCTAAGTACGGCTGCCGCCGTTCTCGGTCGAGGAGCAGGAAGTCATATCCTCGGCGCAGTGAGCCTGCGTGATCGTGCCCGGAAGCGTTTGGCTCCGACGGTCGCCGAGCTCGACCGGAATCGGCTGCAGGACCGCTACCGCGGGCTCGACATCACCTCGATCTGCGACGTCGCGCTGCGGCAGCCGGCTCGATTGGGCGGCGAGGTTCAGGGTTTGCGGGTCGTGCCGCGGTCCGGCAGCTCGTCGCTCGAGGTGACGGTCTCCGACGGCAGTGGGCGTGCGGTGGCCGTGTTCCTGGGTCGGCGGTCGTTGCCGGGCGTGACCCCGGGGCGCGGCGTCGTGCTCGCGGGCGTGCCCCGCAAGGAGGGCGGCCGCTGCGTGCTCCTCAACCCGGCCTACACGCTGCTGCCGAGCTGAGTCAGTTGTGACCGGTGGGCTCGGGCTCGGGCTCGCCGATGACCTCGGCCTGGTCGCGCTCGATGTGATACGGCACGGACACCACGACAGTGTTGCGGCGGAACAGCAGCCGGCCCTTGATGAGCAGCGCGCTCTGGTTGTGTAACAGCTGCTCCCACCACTTCGTGAGCACGAACTCCGGCAGGATCACGGTGATGATGTCGTTCTCGTGGGCCTCGTCGAGCTCGTCGAGGAACTCCAGCACGGGACCACTGAGGTCGCGATACGGCGACAGCTTGATCTCGAGCGCCATGTCGAGGTGATGCTCGGCCCACTGGTTCTGGATCGACTCCGCCTGTTCGGCATCGCTCACCACCGACACCGCCACGAGGCGATCGGGCGCGAGTGACGTCGCGTACTGCAACGCCGCCAGTGACGCCTTGTTGATGCGGCCGACCAGCACCACGATCGT
>DASZHU010000029.1:0-7311 GCA_035937605.1 Acidimicrobiales bacterium
TCGCGAAGGGGTGGCATCGAGAGGACCCATGAACGCATCCGGCGGAACCGCCTGACCGCCCTGACCGCCACCGATGCTCACGCTTTCGTTGCCGAGCGTGGCGCGGGCGACGGTCCACCCGCCGTCGACCGGACCGACGACGTCGTCGTCGGGCACGAACACGTCGTTGAAGAAGACCTCGTTGAACTCCGAGTTCCCGGTCGGCATCTTGAGAGGTCGCACCTCGACGCCGTCACCGCGCATGTCGATCACCATCGTCGTGATGCCGTGGTGCTTCTGGGCCTCCGGATTGGTGCGCACCGTGGCGAATCCGAACGAGCTGAGGTGCGCGCCGCTGGTCCAGACCTTCTGGCCGTTCACGAGCCACCCACCGTCGACGCGCGTGCCGCGCGTCTTGATGCCCGCCGCGTCCGAGCCCGCGTCGGGCTCGCTGAACAACTGGCACCAGATCACGTCCTGGTTCAGCGCCGGACGCACCCAGCGGGCAACCTGGTCGTCGGTTGCGTACTGGATGAGGGTGAGGATCACCCAGCCGGTGATCCCGTACGCCGGGCGCCGGATCCCCCCGGCGGTGAACTCCTGCTCGATGACGAGCTGCTCGATCGCGCTCGCGTCGCGGCCCCAGGGCTCGGGCCAGTGCGGCATCGCGTAGCCCGACTCGATCATCGCTTCGCGCTGCTTCACCTCGTCGAGGTCGCGCACCTTCGCCACGAAGTCGCGCACCGTGTCGCGGATCGGCTCGGCCTCGGGCGGAAGGTCAACGGTGCGCTCTCGCCGTACGCCCTTGCGAACGAGATCGACGACGTCGATCGCCGCAGCTTCGGCATCGACGACCGCCTCGATGGCAGCAGCGCGGCGGAGATAGAGGTGGGCGTCGTGCTCCCATGTGAAGCCGATGCCACCGTGTACCTGGATGTTGAGCTGGGCGTCGAGGTCGGCACCCGGGATCGCGAGCGTCGCCGCCACCGCAGCCGTGTACGACAGCTGGTCGCCGCCCTTCTCGGCCGCGCGCGCCGCGTCCCACACGGCGGACGTCGCGAGCTCGACGGCTACGGCCATGTTCGCGCAGTGGTGCTTCACCGCCTGGAACATGGCGATCGGCCGGCCGAACTGTTGGCGCACCTTGGCGTACTCGCTGGCGAGCTCGGTGCACTCGCGCGCGACACCGACTGCTTCGGCCGACAGGATCGTGCGGGCGAGATCGATCAGCACCCGACGTCCGCCCGCCAACACCGTTGCCGGCGCGTCCGCGAGCGTGACGCGTCCGGAGCGGCGCGTCGGGTCGAGGTTCTTCGGCACGTCCACGTCGACGCCGCCTGCTGCAGTGTCCACGATGACGACGTTGTCGCCGGACGGTACGAGCAGCACGTCGGCGAGCCCGGCGCCGATCACCACGCCGGCTGGCCCCGACGCGACCCCATCACGCACCTGGATGTCGCCTCCGAGGGCAACGGCGCCCTTGACCGAGCCGTCGGCCAGACCGGGCAGCAACCGTGACGCAACATCGGGCGGCGCGGCGGCGGCGATCACTGCGCTCGCGATCACGGTTGGCACGAACGGCCCCGGTGCGATGGCGCGGCCCATCTCCTCGACGACCACGACGAGCTCGGGCAACCCGAACCCGGATCCGCCGTGCTCCTCGCGGAGATGCAGACCGAGCCAGCCGAGGTCGGCAAGATCGTCCCAGAAGTCCGGCACCGGCTCGGACCTCGCATCGAGCAGCGCTCGCGCTGCCCCTCGAGCGTCGCGCTTCACCAGGAAGTCGGAGGCTGTCTGCGCGAGGGCGCGGTGGTCATCGGTGATGGCGATCGACATGGCGAAATGTAAGCCGCTGCGCCGATTCGGCGCCAAGGCGGTGATGGATCAGGTGCGGGCTGCGCTCAACCCTTCCCGACGAACTCGTCGCGGAGCACGCGACGTAGGAGCTTGCCCGTCTCGTTGTACGGCATCTCGTTGCGGAACGCGATGACCTCCGGGGTCTTCGTCGAGCGCAGGCGGTTCCGTACCCAGTCCTTCAGAGCTTCCTCGCCGACCTCGGCGCGCGGCTCCAGCACGACGACCGCGGCCACCGCCTCGCCCCATTCCGAATCCGGGATCCCCACGACCGCGGCCTCGGCGACAGCCGGGTGCGAGGCGAGGGCGTCTTCGATCTCACCGGGGGAGAGGTTCTCTGCGCCGCGGACGATCACGTCGTCGAGCCGGCCGTCGAGATAGAGGAAACCGTCGGCGTCGAGCGAACCGGCGTCGTTCGTGGGGAACCACCCGTCGGGGGTGAGCACCGTTCGGCCGAGGTACTCGCCGGCGACCTGTTCACCGCGCACGTAGATCTCGCCGCGCTCGCCGGCCGAGAGGACTGCCCCGTCCGCGCCGCGGATCTCGAGCTCGACGCTCGGCAACGGCCGGCCGACCGAGCCGAGACGCCTGCGCACCGCGGGGTCGGTGGTGGCGACCGCGTCGCGGTGATCGTCCGGCGTGAGCACGGAGATCGTCGAGCTCGTCTCCGTGAGCCCGTAGGCGTTCACGTAGCTCACATCGGGAAGCAGTTTCATCGCGCGTTCGATCAACTCGGTCGGCATCCGCCCCCCGCCGTACGACAGGTGACGCAACGATCCGAGGTCGATGCTGCGCTCCTCCAACAGATCGAGAACCCGCCGCAACATCGTGGGCACCACCATCGCCTGCGTGATGTGCTCGCCGGCGATGGTGTCGAGCCACGCCCCGGCCTCGAACGCCGGCAGGTACACCATCCGGCGCCCGCTGTAGAGGCAGCTGAGCACCGCGGACACGCCGGCGACGTGATACGAGGGAACGCTCACCAGTTGCGCGTCGTCCTCGGCGGCCGACATGTAGTCGACCGTGCCGATCACGTAGGAAGCGAGATGACGGTGTCGTAGCACCGCGGCCTTGGGCTCACCGGTGGTGCCGCTCGTGAACAGGAGGATGGCGATCTCGTCGGGGTCCACGAATGGCGAGTCGAAGTCGGAATCGGCGTCATCGGTGATGACTGCGCCGAGGAATTCGTCGCGTGTCATCAGCTCGATGCCGGCGATCGTGTCCAGGCGGCTCACGACGTCGTTGTCGACGATGACCAGACCCGGAGCGAGTCGCTGGACGATCGAACGGAGTTGGTCGTCTGTCAGGCGGTAGTTCACGGGTGCGAACGGAACGCCGGCAACGGCGGCGCCGAACAGCGCGATCGGTACGGCTTCGGAGTTGAGGTCGACCATCCCGACGTGCTCGACGCCGCGCCCTGCGATCAGTTGGCCCGCCCGCCGGGCGTACGCCGCGAGTTGGGACGTGGTGACACCCCTGTCCTTCGAGCCGAGCACGATCCGATCGGGCGCGCCCTCTGCTGCCATCTCGAGCAACATCGCGACGTTCACCGGTGCCAACGTACTGGGACCGCCGACAGCGGTTCGAGCTCGATCGTGACCGCCGGGCGCAGTAGGAAGAGGGCCATGACCGAGGTGCAGACGTTCGTGGACGCCGATGGGCTCGAGATCTCGTATCGCCGTTGGCTGCCCGACGGCACGGCGAAGGCCATCGTTCAGGTGGCCCACGGGGCGTCGGAGCACTCGGCTCGCTACGAGCGGTTCGCGCGGTTCCTCGCGGGCCGCGGCTATGCCGTGTACGCGAACGACCATCGCGGCCACGGCGAGACGGCCAAGGTCACGGGCGTCGGTGTCGCCGGCGAGCGCGGCTGGTTCGGCATGGTGGAGGACCTGCACGAGTTCGGCGCGCTCGCTCGTCGCGATGTGCCAGACGTGCCCGTCGTCCTGTTCGGGCACTCGATGGGATCGTTCCTCGCGCAGCGCTTCGCCGAGCTGTACGGCGAGCAGCTCGCGGGACTCGTGCTCTCCGGTTCGAGCGGCGCGATGACCGGGCTCGAGGACACGATCGGCGGTCTCGATGCCGTGATCGAGGAAGCGGGCGGCACCGCGCCGGCGCCCATCTTCGCGGCGTTCAACACGCCGTTCGAGCCGGCGCGCACCGCGTTCGACTGGCTCAGCCGCGACCCCGTCGAGGTCGATGCCTACGTGGCGGACCCCATGTGCGGCGACGACGCACCGCTCACGCTCGGCTTCGTGAGGGACATGCTGCAAACCTTGCAGGACGCGTGGCGACCCGAGAACGAAGCACGGCTACCGAAGAGCCTGCCGGTGCTGCTCGTGACCGGCGAGGCCGATCCCGTCTCCGAGGGAGCGCGAACCGTCCGCGAGCTCGAGGCGCGATATCGCAAGCTCGGTCTCACGAACGTCACCGGCCTGTACTACCCCGACGCGCGCCATGAGCTGTTGAACGAGACGAATCGTGACGAGGTGCAGGACGACATCGTCAACTGGCTGGACAAGACGCTCTGACGGTCGTCATCGTCGGCGGCCGCCGATGCCGTCGAGGAGCAGGCCGACGATGCGCTCGGCCTCCAGTCGGGTCAAGGGCGTGCCGATCCGCAGCGACCGCGAGTTGATCGACCCGAACAGCATGTCCATCACGACGTCGCCGGCGATGTCGCCTCTTAGCTGTCCCTCGCGCTGCGCCCGCTCAATCACCTTGTGGGCGGTCGAGCGGCGCGGATTGATGATCGTGCGCCGCACCGCGCTCGCGAGCTCCGGCTCGGTCGCGAAGTCGGACCGCAACCGATGAGCCAGGTCGCTTCCCGGTTTGTTGCTCTTCGCCCGCGCCACTTGCAGCAGCAGATCCACGAGGTCGGCACCGATGTCGCCGCTCTCGGGATCGGTCAGCGGTGGTGCCAAGCGTCCGATGGCGGCGAGCGCCAGCTCGAGCTTGGTCGGCCACCGCCGGTACACGGCGGGCTTGTACACGCCGGCCCTCCGAGCCACCTCTGTGGTGGACAGGTGCCGGTAGCCGTCCTCGTTCAGGATGTCGATCGTCGCCGAGAGGATCGCGTCGTCGATCGCCGGGTCCCTCGGCCGGCCCTTCTGGGCGCGCAATTTGGTCTTGATCACTGGTCCACTCACGAGATCGAATCGGTACTACAAAGTATCAGTACTTGATAGTACCGTAATCCTGATAGTTTGTGCGGATGCCCACGCCACTGGTCGGCGGCCCGTCTCCACGGTCTTCTCTCCGCGATCCCGATGTGGCACACGGGCGACGTTGGTTCACCCTGCTGGTGCTCTGCCTCAGCCTGATGGTGATCGGCATCGACAACACCATCCTCAACGTCGCGCTCCCGACACTCTCCAAGCCGGTTGCGGCAGGCGGGCTCGGCGCCTCCGCGAGTCAGCTGCAATGGATTGTCGACGCCTACACGCTCGTGTTCGCCGGGTTGTTGCTGACCGCCGGGAGCCTCGGTGACCGGTTCGGTCGGTATCGCGGCCTCACGCTCGGCCTCGTGATCTTCGGGATCGGCTCGACGGTGTCGGCATTCGCGCCGTCGGCGGGCGCGCTCATCGGCACCCGTGCGCTGATGGGCATCGGTGGCGCGTTCATCATGCCGTCGACGCTGTCGATCCTCACGAATGTGTTCACCGATCCGAGTGAGCGCGCGAAGGCCATCGGAATCTGGGCGGGCGTCACCGCGATCGGGCTCGGGTTCGGTCCCCTCGCGGGCGGCGCGCTGCTCACGCACTTCTGGTGGGGCTCCGTGTTCCTCGTGAACGTGCCCGTCGTGTTGCTCGCGCTGGTGTGCGGCTACGCGCTCGTGCCCGAGTCGCGTGACCCGAGCGCGCCGCGTCTCGATCCCATCGGGTCGCTCTTGTCGATCGTCGGGCTCGGATCGTTGCTGTGGGCCATCATCGAGGGCCCGAGCTACGGCTGGGGCTCGGCGTCGATCGTCGCGGGCTTCGCCGTCGCCGTCGTCCTTCTCCTGAGCTTCGTCGCGTGGGAGCTCCATTGCGAGAGCCCGATGCTCGACGTGCGCTTCTTCCAGAACCCGCGCTTCACGGTGGCGAGCGGCGCCATCACGGTGATCTTTCTCGCCCTCTTCGGGATGATCTTCCTGCTGACGCAATACCTGCAGTCCGTGTTGGGCTACTCGACCGTCAAGGCCGGCGCCATCCTGATCCCGCAGTCGATGACGCTCATGATCCTGGCGCCCTTGTCGCCGCGGTGGGTGCGGCGCTTCGGGAACAAGCTCGTGGTCGCGGGCGGAATGATCGTCGCCGCGATGTCGCAGGTGCTGATGTTGACCCTGACCACGAGCAGCTCGACGTTGTGGGTGATCTTCATCACGGTGCTGCTCGGCGCGGGGATGGCGAACATCATGGCGCCCGCAACCGACTCGATCATGGGCTCGCTGCCGAAGGAGAAGGCAGGCGTCGGCTCGGCGATGAACGACACGACTCGCCAGGTCGGCGGCGCCGTCGGCGTTGCGCTCCTGGGCTCGATCCTCACCTCGCACTACACGGGGTCTGTCGCGAGCGCGCTCAGTGGTCACGTGCCCGGTGGGCTGATCAGCACCGCCAACCAGTCGATCGGGTCGGCGGTCGGCGCCGCCGCCGATCCGGCCAACAGTGCGTTCGCACAACAGATTCTCGCGGTGACCAAGCAGAGCTTCGTCGAGGGACTCCACACCGCCGTGACGGTCGGTGCGGTCATCATCGTGCTCGGTGCGCTTGCGGTCCTGAAGTGGCTCCCGGCGCGGGCGATGGCAACCGGCGTGGCAACGGCGAACGTGGCGGACGCCGTTCCGATGGGCGTCGGACCTGTCGACGTCGTGCCCGCAGAGCTTGGGGCAGATGTTGCCGACGAGCTGTCGTTGAGCACCGAACGTGCCTGACCAGGCCCCGTTCCTCCCACACCACAGCGAGCCCGATCCGCGTCGCTGGGTGACGCTGGCCATCATCATCATGTCGTTGCTCATCGTCGTGCTCGACAGCACGGTGCTCAACGTGTCGATCCCGACGATCCTGCGCGAGCTCCACACCGAGCTACCGAGCCTCCAATGGGTCCTCACCGGTTACTCGCTCACCTTCGCGACGCTCCTCGTCATCGGTGGGCGGCTCGGCGACATCTACGGGCCGCGCCGCATGTTCATCATCGGGGCCGCGCTGTTCGGTGTCGGCTCGCTCATCGCATCGGAGTCGACCTCGGTCGGGATGCTCCTCGTCGGCGAAGCCGTGATCGAAGGCATCGGTGCGTCGCTGATGATGCCGTCGACCCTCGCGATCCTCTCGAACACGTTCGACGGCACGGAGCGCGCCAAGGCGTTCGCCATCTGGGGTGCGACGGCGGGCGCGGCGGTGGCGTTCGGTCCGGTGGTCGGCGGCTTCCTCACGACCAACTACTCGTGGCGGTGGTCGTTCCGCATCAACGTCATCGTGGCTCCGCTCGCGGTGATCGGCGCGC
>DASZHU010000030.1:0-21137 GCA_035937605.1 Acidimicrobiales bacterium
AGCCCAACGGGCAATGCGGGCGGCGGTCAGATCCTCAGCAACTCGAGCGCCGACGGGTGCGGCGATGAGGCGAACGGAGAGTCCGTACCGCTCACGGGTGCGAGCGTTGGGGTATTCGGCCAGCCACTCGGCGGTCAGCGCGTCGAGGTCGGTAGCGCGAGGCCGAAGGGGAATGGGTTCGCTGATTTGTTGATCAGCGAACCCATGAGGCGCAAGACGCTACCGGGCGTCGCCTCTCTCGCCAAACCGAGCCGAGATCGACTCGTAGTCCGTGATGCGACCGCGAATCACGTCGAGGCTGGCCGTCCAGAACGCTTCGTCGCGCACGTCGATGTCGAAACGGGCGGCGAGCGAGGCGGCATCGCCGAGACCGGTTGCGGAGAGCAGGTCGTCGTACCCGAGACGGAAACGATCGGGATCCGCGAGGAATCGCGCGTACAGCCCGATGCCGAACAGCAGCCCGAAGGTGTACGGCCAGTTGTAATACGCCATGCCGTAGTAGTGCGGTTTCACTGCCCACATATAGGGATGCAGGGCGTCCGGGTCGAGGCCATCGCCGTACGTCGCCAGCTGGGCGTCGGTCATGAAGTCGCACAGCTCCCGCACCGACAACGCATGATCGGCTCGGGTTTCGAAGACGTTGCGCTCGAAGAGGAAGCGGGAGTGGATGTCGACGACGACCTGCGTCGCGCCTGTGAGGTCGGTGTCGAGCAGCACGAGCTGGCGGGCCGGGTCGTCGCCCGCTGCGGCGAGGCCGGACTGCACGAGGATCGTCTCGCAGAAGATGCTCGCGGTCTCGGCCAGCGCCATCGGTGTCTGGCGTTGGAGCGGTGTGCGATCCGCGAGGTTGGTGTTGTGGTACGCGTGCCCGAGCTCGTGTGCGAGGGTCGACACGCCGTCGAACGTGCCGGAGTAATTGAGGAGCACGCGGCTCTCGTCGCCGCGTACCGGCATGCAGAACGCGCCGCCGCGCTTGCCGTCGTGCGCTTCGGCATCGACCCAGCGTTCGGCGAACGCGCGCTCGGCGAGGGCCGCCAGCGCGGGCGAGTACGACGCAAAGGCGGCGCGCACGCTCTCGACCGCGTGCTCCCAAGAGCACTCGGACGCGTCGGGATCACCGACAGGCGCGAACAGATCCCACCACGGCAAGCCCTTGACGCCGTGTCCGAGCAGGCGCGCCTTGGCCCTCAGGTACCTGCGGAAGTCGGGGAACGACGCGACGACCGCTGCTTGCATCGCCTCGAGCGTGGCGCGGTCGACGGCGTTGTAGAACAGGGCGGGCGCGAGGGAGTCCTCCCAGCCCCGTCGTCGGTTCAGGGCGTTCGCCTCTCCCTTGATGCCGTTCATCGCCGCCGCGAGCGGAACAGAGGCTCCTTCCCATGCTGCGAGCTCGGCTTCGAAGGCCCTCTTACGTCGGCCCGCGTCGTCGTCCATGGCGAGATTGCGCACCACGGTCATCGCGAGATCGTCGCCGTCCACCGTCGCGATGAGCCGGGCCGACACGTCGCCGTGCAGCTTGTTCCACGCTGACCCCCCGGTGAGGTTGAGCTCGGCGGCGAGGCCCTCCTCGAGCTCGGTCATCTGATGCGTCGCGGCGAGCTCGGCCTTGAACAGTGGCCACGCGTGGTCGGCCGCGACCGGCGTGGCCGCGACCAGCTTCTCGGCGCCGAGTCGTGCCACCCACGCGGCAAACCGGCTCGACAGCGTGCGCAAGGGCGCGGCCTGCGCCTGCAGCTGTGAGTGCAGCGACGCCGCGGTCTCGTCACGGGCGTCGGTCGTGATGAAGCCGTAGAGGTACGCGTTGACGAGACGGAGCTCGTCTTGCAGCACGTTGGTCGCGGCGATGACGGCTTCGAACGCCGCGATCCGTTCGGCGTCGATCTCGACAGGGCCGCCTTCGCGGACGTCGTGGGCGTCGTACAGCGCGGTGAGGCGGGCGACTCCAGCGCGGACGCCTTCGTGGGCCGCGGCGAACTCCCGAGACTCGAGCGCGGGGTAGAACGGCGTCAGGTCCCAGCGCGGAAGTGTGCCGTCGGTGGTCGGCTCCGTGGTGATGGCCATCGGGCCATTCAACTACTCGTATCGCAACGCGAGGACCGGATCGAGACGCGAGGTTCGCCACGCTGGCAACGCGGCGCCCGCCACCACGAACACGGTGGCAAGCAGGCCGTAGATCACGAGGGCGCCGACGTCGACGCTGAACGGTATGTAGAGGCCGGTCAAGGTCGTGGAGCCGAACGCGAACGCGCCGATGCTCACGAGGCCGCCGACGAGGCCGCTCAAGGTTCCGAGCAGTCCGAAGAGCCCGGCCTCGACGAGCACCATGCGCGCGAGATCGCCCGGAGGCATCCCGACCGCCGCGAGCAGGCCGTGCTCGGCGCGTCGCTTCACACCGGCGAGCAGGAGTGTGGACGCCGTCGCGATGAACGCGACGATCAAAAGACCGCGCGCCAGCAGCCAGAACGGCGTGAGAAAGCCCTCGAAGGAGTGTGTGTACTCGACGGCGAGCTCGTCGGGATCCCACACCTTCAGGTTGTCGGTGAGCCGGGCGGCTCGCACCTCCGCCGCGAGGCGGGCGGGCGACACCCCGGGAGCCGGCACGAGCAGCACCAGGGTCGCGGGACGGGGGCCCACGATGCGATCGCGCAGCTGCGGTGGTACGGCGATCGAGTTGCCGAGGTCGTCGGGGTTGGCCCAGATGCCACCGACAGTGAGCGACACGGGTCCGAAACGGCCGGCGATGTCGAACGTGCTTCCCGGTCGCAGGTCGAGCGAACGCGCGAGCCCCGCGCCGATCATCACCTCGCCGCGCCGCAATGCGTCCGCACCGCTGAGGCCGCGGTACACCTGGAAGCGTTGTGGCTCGCCGTCGGTGGACATGATGCCCATTTGTCCGACGCCGGGGTAGTCGAAGGCGGCCCAGAACTCGTGCTCGACCTTCGCGACACCGGGAAGCTGCGCGAGCCGCGTTTGCACGTCCGGCGACACCTTGTCGTCGATCGCCGAGGTGTTGTTCGGCGGAAGGGTCGCGACCATCACCCGGTTCGCGGCCGTGTCGTGCGTGATCTGGGCGGCACCGGCTCTCATTCCGGTGAACACACCGCCCAACACGAATGCCATCCCGACCGATGTCCCGACCGCGGTCACGACTACCGATGTCCTGCGGCCCTCGGTGACGAGGTTGGACACCCCCACCCGTGCCGGTCCGCGTTGCAGGAACGGGATCTTCTCGATTCCGCGGGTGATGAACGGCGCGAAGGCGGGCGTGAGGCGGAACGCCGTCAGGAACGCGACGACGATGCTGATGTTGAGTGCGAGCGGTTGCCACGGTTCGAGGCCCCCATCACGCGACGCCCGCCACGCGACGACGAGGCTGATGGCGCACGCGGCCGCCATCAGGAGCGAGCGCCGCCACCGCACGCGCGGCAGCGACTCCGTACGCCGCGCCCGATCGACGAGCTCGCCGGCGATGTCGATCCGGGCGGCCCGGCGCGCGGGAACGAGCGCGGCCGCCATGCTGGCGACGAGACCGATCCCGAGGCCGACCACGATGCTCGTGGCGGTCGCGTGGACGGAGAGATGGATGCCCGCGGCTTGCTCGGAGAACGTGGACAGGTTCGCGACGAAGGGCCGCGCCGCCAGCAACCCGAGCCCGATTCCTGCGAACCCTCCGACGATGCCGAGGACGGCGGCCTCGCTGAGGACGCCCAGCGTCACCGTTGCGGGCGTCGCCCCGAGGGCGGACTCGATCGCGAGCTCGCGTCGCCGTTCCTCGAGCGAGAGCGACATCGTGTTGAAGACGAGCTGACCGCCCACCGCGAGCCCGAAGAGGCTGATGAGCAACAGGAACGGCAAGAGCTGGCTCGTGATGTACGAGACGCCGCCCCCCGCATCGCCGGAGAGGAGCACACGGTTCTGCGGGCCGACCGCAGCCGCGAGCGCGCGTTGCAGGTCCGCCGTGGTGACACCCGGTTTCGGCACGACGTAGATCGCATCGAGGCCATTCGGTCGCGCGAACAGCGTCTGCGCGACGGGCAGCGGATAGACGGCCACCAGGCCCCGGTTGAGTACGTCGAGCCCCGGGAGCACGGTGGCCCGGTCGAGGGAGCGGTCTCCGAGATCGGTGCGCAGCACGCCGGTTGGGCCGGCGGCGCGGCGCACGCCCGACCCGATCAACGGAGGATCCGCGTCGGTGACGGCCGCCAGCTGTGCGGGATCGCAGCCCGACATGCCGAAGATCGCCTGTGCGCGACAGTCGGCGCCGACGACGGCGACGAGTTGGTCGTGACCGCCGTGATCGCTCACCTGGGTGACGGTGAGAACGAGCGGGATGGCGGACTGCACGCCGTTGACCTTCTCCACCGCCGACAGCGTCGACGCGTCGATTCCGCCGTGGTCGTACCGGCTCGCGACGCGCAATGTGGCCGGTCCTCCGATCGCAGAGTTGTACGCGGTGAACGAGCGATCGAGGCTCGATCGGGCGATCAGCACGGCGACGGTCAACGTGACCCCGGCCGCGATTGCGATGACCGCGAGTGCGGCGCGCAACGGTTGGCGCCGCAGTTGGCGCAGGTGCATCAGACGGAAGGTGGACCTCACGCGAGTTGACCGTCCGCCATCGTGAGCACGCGATCGGCGCGTGCCGCGATCGACGGATCGTGCGTCACCAACAACATCGCGACCCCCGCGTCGCGCACCCGTGACACCAACAGGTGGATGATGTCCTCGGCGGTGGCGCTGTCGAGGTTGCCCGTCGGCTCGTCTGCCAGGACGAGCGCCGGATCGGCGACGAGCGCGCGGGCGATGGCTGCTCGCTGCAGCTCGCCGCCCGACAGCTCGCTCGGAAGGTGGTCGGCACGACGGTCGAGCCCCACGGCGATGAGCAACGGTCGCGCCCGCTCCTTGGCGCGTTGGCGCGACTCACCGTTCAACAGCAGCGGCATCGCCACGTTCTCGATGACGTCGAGTCCCGGAAGCAGGTGGAACGCTTGAAAGACGAAACCGATGCGCTGGCGTCGTGCGATCGCGCGGCCGCGTGCACCCATCGACGAGAGGGACGTCCCGTCGAGGAGCACGTCGCCGCGGTCTGGAGCGTTCAATCCTCCCGCGAGATGAAGCAGCGTCGACTTGCCGGACCCGCTGCGACCGACGATGGCGACGACCTCGCCGCGGTCGACGCGGAGGTCGACGCCGTGCAGGATCGGCAGCGTGCCCGCTCCCAGCTCGTAGCTGTGATGGATGTCGCGCAACTCCAGCATCGCGGTCGTCGGCGTCTCCCCCTTGGCCACCAACGGCCGCCGGCGCGGCGTTGTTGCGGTCGTCACCATCCGAACCCCCCAGCTCAGGTGTGTGCCGCCCATATAGCTACAAGCACCGCAGAAACGGCAAGGGGCTGAGTGGTGACGTTGGTCTTGCGTACGCTGGACGGAACCATTCGGGGGTCGTCCAATGGCAGGACTCGTGGCTTTGGTCCACGCAATCGAGGTTCGACCCCTCGCCCCCGAGCCAAAACGCGTTCCGGCGCTCGTCGACCCCTCGTGCCGTGGTCGAGGAGCGCCAGAACAGCGCGCGTCCAGGGCTCCGCGGCGGTAGAACTCAGCCATGCCCGAACGCCCGCTCAGCGCCGTGGTGCTGGCCGCCGGGGAGGGCACGCGCATGCGGTCCTCTCGCCCGAAGCCGCTGCACATGCTCTGCGGGCGGGCGATGGTGCTGTACGTGCTCGATGCGCTGTCCGAGTCCGAGGTCGACAAGGCCGTGGTCGTCGTCGGCCACGGCGCCGAGCGGGTCACGAAGAAGCTCCAGGAGGCGGCCGGCGACCTCGCGCTCGATTTCGTGGAGCAACACGTGCAGCGCGGCACCGGCGATGCCACCAGCGTCGGGCTCACGGCGTTCCTCGACGACGACGACGACGGCGACGTGCTCGTCCTTCCTGGCGACACACCGCTCCTCCGAGCCTCGACGGTCGCGTCGCTCGTGCGCGAGCACCGGTTGACCGAGGCCGCGTGCACGATCCTCACGGCGCGTTCTGCGGATGCAACGGGCTACGGACGAGTGGTACGCGGCAAGGACGATCGTGTCGAGCGCATCGTCGAGGAGCGTGACGCCACCGACGAAGAGCGCGCGATCACGGAATGGAACACATCGATCTACTGCTTCCGCCGCGGTGTGCTCGCACCCGCGTTGCGACGCGTCACGCCCGACAACGATCAGGGTGAGTACTACCTGACCGATGTCGTCGAGGTACTGCACGACGCCGGCTACTCGATCGTGCCGATCGTTGTTCCCGACGACAGCGAGCCGCAGGGCATCAACGACCGTCGCCAGCTCGCCGCGGCCGAGGCGGAGTTGCGTCGGCGCATCAACGACGCGTGGCTCGGAGCCGGCGTCACGATGGTCGATCCCGATCGCACCTACATCGACTCCACCGTGCGCCTGGCGCCCGACGTCACGATCTTCCCCGGCACGCTGCTCCAGGGCGAGACGGTCATCGGGGGCGGCGTCGAGCTCGGCCCCGACACCCGCCTGGTCGACTGCATCGTGGGCGACGGCGCCATGATCGAGCGGACCGTCGGGCGGCACGCCGACGTCGGCGCCGGCGCCCTCGTCGGTCCGTACGCGGTGCTCGAGCCCGGCAGCCACATTGCGTCGGGAGCGCGAACCGGGCCGTTCTACACTGCGGTTGCGGAGGAGTCCGGAGCCTAGGGAGAGGGCGGCAGCGCGCGATGGAGTTGGTCACCAAGAAGACGTTGCGGGTCTACTCCGGCCGCTCCCATCCCAAGCTCGCGGAGGAGATCGCAGCTCATCTCGGTGTGCCGCTCGGCGAGGCGAACGTGCGCGACTTCCCGAACGGCGAGATCCACTGCCGCTTCGGCGAGAACATCCGCGGCGCCGACGTCTTCATCATCCAGACCCACTCGGGGCCGGTGAACGACTCGATCATGGAGCAGCTCATCATGATCGACGCGGCCAAGCGTGCGTCCGCCAAGCGCATCACTGCGGTATGTCCCCTCTACGGGTACGCGCGGCAAGACCGCAAGGCCGAGGGTCGTGAGCCGATCGCCGCGAAGCTCGTCGCCGACCTCCTCACCACGGCGGGCGCGAGTCGCATGCTCAGCGTCGATCTGCACTCGGGTCAGATCCAGGGCTTCTTCGACAAGCCGGTCGACCATCTCACCGCGATGCCAGTGCTGCTCGACTACATCGAACGCGAGTGCCAGGGCGACATCGTCGTGGTGTCGCCTGATGCCGGTCGGGTGAAGGTGGCCGAGCGCTACAGCCAGCACCTCGAAGCGGACCTCGCCTTCGTCCACAAGCGTCACATCAAGGGAAAGGCCGACGAGGTCGAGGCCCGCGGCGTGATCGGCGACGTCGATGGCCGGCGGTGCGTGATCATCGACGACCGCATCGACACGGCGGGCACGATCGTCGCCGCCGCCGACATCCTCACGGAGAACGGCGCCACCGAGGTGTGGGCCATGGCCACGCACGGTCTGCTCGCCGATCCCGCGATCGACCGGCTGAAGAATTCGATCATCTCGCGGGTTGTCATCACCGACACGGTGCCCGTTCCGACCGACAAGCAGATCGACAAGCTCGAGGTGCTGTCGGTCGCGAACATCATCGCCAACGCGATCGACACCATCTTCGAGGACAAATCGCTGAGCGAGCTGTTCGGCGGCGAGAACTTCGCGTAGACCCGGTCTCGGCTACCTCCGTTCCGGGTCGCGGCTTCGCCTCGATCGGCTCGACACGAGGATGAGCCCGACGAGGCCGGCGACGAGCAGCATCAGGCCCAGCACCGCGAGCCGGCTCTGGTTCTTGTTGTCCTTCGTCGAGACCTGATCGACGACCGACGACGGGCCGCTCGACGCGGGCTTCGTGGTCGGGGCGGATGCGGTGGTCGTCGGCGCGGCCACCGTCGGCGACGGCGGAGGAGGGGCCGTCGTCGTCTGCGTGTCGTTCACGATGATCGTGCCGGACGCTCCATTGTCGACCTGGTACGCGAACTCGCCGCGGCTGCCGCCGGTACGGAACGGGCCGTACGGGGCGCTCGCGGTGTGCGGCGCGACCGTTGCGCCCCGCTGCGCGCCCTGGGAGAAGATCGCGTGCGCGACGTCGTCGTCGTTCACGAACGTGACGGTGTCACCGTCCACCACGGCCAGCTGCGCAGGTTGCGGCGCGCCGTTCGCGATGTGGACCTCCGGGGTGGCCGCCGCGGAGGGACGCGCCGGGAGCGCGACGAGTACGAACGCCACTCCGACGGCCGAGAGGAGCTTGCGCACCAACGTCAACCCGGCCGCGCGGCCTGCCGGTCCGCTGGTGTGAAGGCGGCCAAGGCCTCTATCCTGCCTCGTTCCCAACTGCGCCCCGGCGCGATCTCTGAAGTAGGAGCTTCCGATGGCTGAGATCACTCTTCCGGCCCACAGCGGCCGCACCACCGGCTCGCGACCGAGCAATCGCCTCCGCGGCGAGGGCAAGGTTCCCGCCACCGTCTACGGCCTCGGTGGCGATGCCGTCTCTGTGAGCGTCGAGTGGCGCGAGCTGCGCCACGCGCTCACGACCGAGGCCGGTATGAACGCGCTCATCAACCTCGAGATCGACGGGCACGCGAGCGAGCTCACGATCGTGAAGGAGATGCAGCGCCATCCGATCAAGCGCAACGTGCTGCACATCGACTTCCTGCGCGTCAGCCGCGACGTCGCGATCGAGGTCGAGGTGCCGATCGTGCTCCTCGGGGAAGCCGAAGAGGTCACACGCAACGACGGTCTCGTCGATCAGGCGCTGTTCCACCTGACGATCAGCGCGAAGCCGGGTTCGATCCCGAACGAGCTCGTCGTCGACATCAGCGCGCTCACCATCGGCGACGCCATCCGGGTCGGCGATCTCGTTCTGCCCCCCGGCGTCGAGACCGACGTCGACCCGGAGGAGCCGATCGTCATCGGTCAGGTGCCACAGGTCGAGGAGTTGCCCGAGGCCGCCGAGGCCGAGGGCGAAGAGGGCGAGGCTGCCGCCGAGCGCGAAGGCGGCGAGGAAGCCGCGGCCGGCGCGGACGAAGCGCCGTCCCAGGGCGGCGGCGAGGAGTAGACGCTGCCGGCCGATCAGCTCGTCGTCGGCCTCGGAAACCCCGGCGCCGAGTACGAGCGCAGTCGCCACAACTGTGGTGCCGAGACCGTCGCGCTCCTCGCGCGGCGCCACGGTGGCGCGCTCAAGCGCGACAAGTCGCACGCGCTGTTCGGCGAGGTGTCGATCGGTGTGGCGCGCGTCGCGCTGGCATGGCCGCAGACCTTCTACAACGACTCGGGGATCGCGGTCGCGACCCTGGCTCGACGGCTCGATCTTCTCGACGACGTGAGCCGGATCGTGATTGTGCACGACGAGCTCGACCTCGAGCCGGGTCGGCTGAAGGTGAAGGTTGGCGGCGGTCTGGCGGGCAACAACGGCCTTCGGTCGATCAAGGCCCATCTCCACTCCGCCGGGTTCGTGCGCGTTCGCATCGGCGTCGGCAAGCCGCCCGGGCGTCTCGGGGGCGCCGAGCACGTGCTGCGCCGGCCGGGCAAGGTCGAGCGCGGCGAGCTCGACGTCGCGATCGAGCTGGCCGCCGATGCCGTCGAGATGATCGTCCGCGACGGCGTCGACGCGGCGATGGGTGTCTACAACCAGGTCACCCCGCCGGATTAGGCACCGCCCCGGCCACCGTGCACAGCGGCGTCTGCGCGTCCGTGTTGTGCGATGCCGCGAGCGGTGGCGGCGTCAGGAACGCTGGATCATGATCGAAGTCGAGTGAGTCGAGGAGGTCGTCGGCGGCGGCATCGCGGTTGGTGAGTGCCGGAAGATTGAACTTGCGCTCGACCAACTTGAGGATCGACGTGTGGTCGTGCACAACGTGTGACACGTACTCACGCTTCGCGTACGGCGACACGATCGCGGCCGGCACGCGGAAGCCGTAGCGCGCGTAGTCGCCGGGGCGGTCGATCGCGCTGATCCTCGGCGCGATCGCATCCGGCGCGACGGCAACGGGCGGGGGCACGTGGTCGTAGTACCCGCCGTGCTCGTCGTAGCACCAGATCAACAGCGTCTTGCTCCACTTCGGTCCCGACATGACAGCGTTGACGACGTTCGAGGTGAACTTCTCGCCGACGGTGATGTCCTCGCTGTTCTCCTCGCTCTGGTGATTGAAGTCCGGCTCGACGAGAGAGAACGCCGGCAGCGTGCCGGCGGCGGCGTCGGTGAAGAACTGTTCGATCTTGACCACCTTGTCGCCATTGGCGTTGAGCACGGGGAGGAACAAGCCGGTCGTCGGCAGCGAGGTGTAGTAGTCGCGCCACGAGATGCTGTGCTTGTTGAGAAGGTCCATGATCGTGCCGGCCGCCGGTTGCGGACCATCGGTGACGAACTTCAGGTCGTCGTCGATGGTGCCGAGGGCCGTGGCCGCGATGAGGAAGCGCCGGTTCGGGAACGTCTGTGCGAGGCACGACGCGAACCACCGGTCGCATACGGGGAACGTCGATGCGAGCGAGTAGTAGAAGGGGATGTCGTCACCCGTCCAGTAGCCCATCGCGACCGGGCCGCTGTCGCTCTGCACGAAACCCGACATCGCGCCGTCGGCGTATTGCTGGTGACTGGCATTCCACGCCTGACTCGGTTGTCGCGGGAGCTGGCACGTGTTGGCCATGTGGAATGCCCGCAGCGGTTGACCGTTCGCATCCGGGTTCGCGTTCGTCGGCTTGCCGTCTGCTCCGCGGGTGAACCCATCCGCGCGTCCGAGCATCCCGAGGTAGTTGTCGTAGCTGTGGTTCTCCATCATCACCACGACGATGTGCTCGACCTGGGGCAGCGTGTCGACGCCCTCCGGCTTCGACGGATCGGGTCGATCGCCAGCGAGCTGGCGCACCGTGGTCGTGGTAACCGACGCGGACGACGATGACGACGAGGCGGCGGAGGGGCGCTTGTCACTCGAGCATCCCTGCACCACGAGCGTGGCTGCCCCGGCGCCGAGGCCGGCGAGGAACGAACGGCGGCTGATCACATGGTGATCATTGCTCGTTCGACCGACGCCGAGGGAGGCGGCGGTAGCGTTGGCGCTTCGCTGATGAGCTTGCGCGATCTGCCAAAACTGCTTCGCGACGACCCCACCCTGTTGGAAGTTCGGGGTCGGACCAACGCGCTCATCGCCGTCCCGGAGCCCGCTCGCGCCTTCACGATCGCGGGGCTCGTCGCCACCACCAGCCGCCGTCCGTACCTGGTCGCGGTGCCCACCTCGACCGATGGTGAGCGGCTCGCCCACGACCTCGCGGCGTTCCTCGGCCCCGATCGCGTCGACCTCTTCCCCGCCTGGGAGACCCTGCCGTTCGAGCGCGTGAGCCCTGGCGTCGAGACGATGGGCCGCCGCCTCCGCACGATCTGGCGGCTGCTCGAACCGGATCGATCGCCCGACGTCGTCGTCGCACCCATCCGTGCGCTGGTGCAGCGCCTCGGTCCTCACGTGGAGAAGGTCGAGCCCGTCGAGATCGGGATCGGCGAACGTCGAGACCGCGACGAGCTCGTCGCCAGCCTCGTCGCCGCGGGCTACCGGCGCGAGGACCAGGTCGAGCACCGCGGCGAGGTCGCGGTGCGCGGCTCGATCGTCGATGTGTTCCCGTCCACCGCCGACACGCCGATCCGCATCGACCTCTGGGGCGACGAGATCGACCGCCTCGGCGAGTTCTCCGTGGGCGACCAGCGGTCCACGAACGCGCTCGAGCAGGTGCTCGTCTTCCCGTGTCGCGAGCTGTCGCCCACCGACGAGGTACGTGCACGGGCCGACCGCCTCATCGCCCGCGAGCCGTGGGGGCGTGAGCAGTGGGAACGGCTGGCCGAGGGGCTCGTCTTCGACGGCATGGAGTCGTGGCTGCCCTGGCTCGTCGAGCGCGACCACGTGCTGTTCGACCTGTTGCCGGCGGACGCGCAAGTCCTGCTGGTCGAGCCGAAGCGCCTTCGGGACCGCGCCGCGGACATCATCGCGGAGGAAGCCGACCTCGCCCGCGCCCTCGCGAAGACCTGGGGCGCGGACAGCGTCGGTACGCACGACTTCCCGAGCCTTCACCTCCCGTTCGACAGGCTGCTCGCGCACACTGATGCGCCGGCGTGGACGATGACCGTCGCGCCGGAAGGGCCCCACGTCACGACGATCCAGGCCATGGGCTGGGACCCTGTGGTCGGGAACGGCGACCGGATCATGAGCCAGGTCGCGAACCTCCGCCAGCAGGGTTACCGGATCGTCGTAGGAGCGGACGGAGAGGGCTCGGCCGCGCGCATCCGGCGCGTGCTCGACGAGCACGGCTTGCGTCCCGAACTGGAGATCGCCGCGCTCGAGCGCGGCTTCATCCTTCCCGCCATCAAGCTCGCGGTGCTCGCGGAGGCCGACCTCACCGGTCGGCGGCGCGCGCACCGTCCCGCCCGCGCCCGGCGTACCGACGCCGCGAAGTTCTTCGACGATCTCTCGCCCGGCGACTACGTCGTTCACCATCAACACGGCGTCGCTCGCTTCGGCGGCATGGTCAAACGCTCCATCAGCGGCATCGAACGCGACTACCTGCTCCTCGAGTACCGCGGCGACGACAAGCTGTACGTGCCGTCCGACCAGATCGACACCGTCCGTCACTACACCGGTGGCGACCAACCGTCGTTGAGCCGGCTCGGCGGCGGCGACTGGGCCAAGACGAAAGCGCGCGTCAAGGCCGAGGTTATGCAGATCGCGCAGGAGCTCGTCGTGCTGTACCAGACGCGGGTGCACAGCTCCGGACACGCGTTCCCGGCCGACACGCCGTGGCAGCGTGAGCTGGAAGAGGCATTTCCGTACCAAGAGACCGTCGACCAGCTCACGGCGATCGCGGACGTGAAGGCCGACATGGAGCACGTGACGCCGATGGACCGCCTCGTGTGCGGCGACGTCGGCTTCGGCAAGACCGAGGTGGCGATTCGCGCGGTGTTCAAGGCCGTGCAGGACGGCAAGCAGGCCGCGGTACTCGTGCCCACGACGCTGCTCGCGCAGCAACACGGGCAGACGTTCGCCGAGCGGTACTCGGGCTATCCCGTGCGTGTCGAGGTGCTGTCGAGGTTCCTCACGCCGAAGCAGGCCGACAAGGTCGTGATGGGGCTGTCGGATGGCACGGTCGACGTCGTCATCGGCACGCACCGACTTCTGTCGGAGGACATCCGCTTCAAGAACCTGGGCTTGCTCGTCGTGGACGAGGAGCAGCGCTTCGGTGTGAGCCACAAGGAGCGCATAAAGGAGCTCAAGACCGACGTCGATGTGCTGACGCTCACCGCGACGCCGATCCCGCGGACGCTCGAGATGAGCCTCACCGGTATCCGCGATCTCACCCTCCTCAACACTCCTCCGGCTGAGCGCCAACCGATCCTCACCTACGTCGGCGGTTACGACGAACGTGCCGTCGGCGAGGCGGTCCGGCGCGAGCTATTGCGCGAGGGACAGGTGTTCTTCGTGCACAACCGCGTGCAGGACATCCAGCACGTTGCCGCTCGCTTGCGCGACCTCGTGCCGGAGGCACGCATCGCCGTCGCCCACGGGCAGATGGACGAAGGCTCGCTGGAACGGGTCGTGATCGACTTCTGGGAGGGTGAGTACGACGTACTCGTCTGCACGACGATCATCGAATCCGGCATCGACATGCCGACGGTCAACACGCTGGTCGTCGACCGCGCCGATCGCCTGGGTCTCGGTCAGTTGCACCAGTTGCGCGGCCGGGTGGGACGCGCGGGCATGCGCGCGTATGCGTACCTCTTCTATCCGCCCGAGGCCTCGTTGACGGAAGAGGCCTACGAGCGCCTGAAGACGATCGGCGAAACGACCGAGCTCGGCAGCGGCTTCAAGATCGCGATGCGCGACCTCGAGATCAGGGGCGCAGGCAATCTGCTCGGCACCGGCCAGTCGGGCCACATCGCGGCTGTCGGCTACGACCTCTACTGCCAGATGGTGAACGAGGCCGTGGCCGAGCTGAAGGGCGAGCCGTTGCGCGAGCCCGCGGAGATCAAGCTCGACCTCCCGATCGACGCCAACCTCCCGGCCGACTACGTCGTGCGTGAAGATCTCCGGCTCGAGGCCTATCGCCGGCTCGCGGCGGTCACGACTCCGGCAGAGGTCGCGGACATCAGAGCGGAGTGGGAGGACCGTTACGGACCGGTGCCGGCCCCTGCCGCGGCGTTGCTCGACGTGGCGCGGTTGCGCGCCGAATGCGCCCGCACCGGCCTCCGCGAGGTCAACGTGAGCAAAGGTCCGGGGTTCGGCGGCCCTGCGTACATCGTGCGACTGAGCCCTCTCGAGCTGAAGGTGAGCCAGGAAGTTCGCCTCTCGCGGCTCGTGAAGGACGCGGTCTACAAGAGCGAGGCCAAGCAACTGCAACTGCCCGTGCGCCGGGCGACGGAGCTGGTCGAGGGCCTGCTCACGTTCCTGCGCGAGCTCGTCCCCCCCGATTCGGATCCGGACAACTCAGCCTCTAAGGTCGCCAACTCGTGAAGCGCCTGGCCGCACTCGCCATCTGCCTGCTCGCGTTCGGAGCGGCATGTTCGAACCCGTCGTCGGCGCCGGCCGCTGCGGTCAACGGCACCAAGATCTCGACGCAGGCGCTTGTCGACGAGCTCAACGCGATCTCGACCAACTCCGACTACATCAACGCCCTTCAGTCCGGCTCGCCGTCCGGCGGCGGGGGCGGCATCACGGTCGTCGGCAGCACGCCCGGGTCGTTCGACGCAGCATTCGTCTCACAGGTCTTGTTGCGGCAGATGGACTACTCGTTGATCCGCGCCGAGGTCGCGAAGCGCCATCTCGCGGTCAGCGACGCGTGCCGTCTCGAGGCGCGCAACGACGCGCTCCTCAACCTCGGCCAGCAGAACGCGACAACGGGACAACAGTTGCTGTCCAAGTTCCCGAAGGCCTACCAGGACACGCTCCTGCAGCGGAACACCGACGTGATCGCGCTCGAGGCCGACCTCAATGGCCAGCAGTGCGGCAAGTCGGTCGATGCGCAGGGCTACTACAACTCGCATCCTGGCGACTTCACGAAGCTCTGTATCTCGCTGATCGCCGTCACCGACCAGACGCAGGCCGTCAGCATCGTGGCGCAGGCGCGCAGCGGAACTGACTTCGGTTCGCTGGTGCAGCAGTTCTCGATCGACTCCGTGTCGAAGGCCAACAACGGCGCCATCGGCTGCCTGCTTCCGTCGCAGTTCAACCCCAACGTCGCTCAGTTGCTGCAAGCGGCCAAGATCGGTGACGTGCTCGATCCGATTCCCGGCTCGTCCGGCATCAGCGTCGTCAAGGTGACCGACCGACAACTCGCGTCGCTCGACGAAGTGCGGACACAAGCCGAAGAGCTCGCCAGTTCGAGCGCGAGCCAGGCATTCGGCACGTGGCTGCGCCAGGCCCGAGCCGGCGCGCAAGTGACCGTCGACGGTCGCTACGGAACGTTCGATCCCTCGTCCTTCCAGATCAACCCGCCGACGCTCGACGTCAGCTCGGGCTCGAGCTCGTCCACGGGCTCGTCGACGGGCTCGTCGTCCTCGTCGTCCAGCGTTCCGTGATCCCCCGGGTCGTGGTCGTGGGCCTCGGCCCGGCCGGACCCGAGCTCGTCACCGCCGCGACCACCGCGGCCGTCGACCGCGTGGCGATCCGCTTCGTTCGCACGAGGCGTCATCCCGCAGCCGACATCGTCGAGCCGGCCACCTCGTTCGACGAGGTCTACGAGCGGGCCGAGCGGATCGACGGCGTGTACCGAACGATCGTGGACGAGTTGGTGCGTGCCGCGGGCGAGCACGGCGAGGTGCTGTACGCGGTGCCCGGGTCGCCCGCGGTCGCGGAACGAACGGTCGTGCTGCTGCGGGAGGAGGCGGCCGCGGGTCGTATCGAGCTCGCGGTGGTGCCCGCACTCTCCTTCGCCGATCTCGCGTGGGTACGCCTCGGCATCGACCCGCTCGAACGGGGCGTCCGCATTCTCGACGGTCGTCGATTCGCGGTCGAGGCGGCGGGCCAGGCCGGACCATTGCTCGTGGCGCAGTGCGACTCGCCCGCGGTGCTGTCCGACGTGAAGCTCGCGCTCGATCTCGACGGCCCGCCGATCGTCGTGCTGCAACGGCTCGGCGCGGCCGACGAGACGATCACCACCGTCTCGCGCAGCGAGCTCGACCGCTCCGTGGTGGCCGATCACCTGACGACGTTGTGGATCGACGGCGAAGCACCTGCCGTCGCCTCCGAAGTCGCACGGTTCGATGAGCTCGTGCAGGTGCTGCGCGAGCGCTGCCCCTGGGATCGGGAGCAGACGCACCAGACGCTGACGCGCCACCTGCTCGAGGAGACGTACGAGGTGCTCGATGCGATCGAAAACCTCGACGTCACCACGGGCGACGGCTACGAGCACCTCGAGGAGGAGCTCGGCGATCTCCTGTTCCAGATCTGCTTCCACGCGACGCTCGCGAGCGAATCCGGAGCGTTCACGCTCGCCGACGTTGCCCGCGGCATCCACGACAAGCTCGTGATCCGGCATCCCCACGTGTTCGCGGGCGTAGAAGCCGACGACGCAAGCACCGTCATGCGGAACTGGGAGCAGATCAAAATGGCCGAGAAGGGCCGGGACAGCATCTTCGACGGCATCCCCTCGTCGTTGCCGTCGTTGCTCTACGCCCACAAGGTGGTGCGCAAGGCGCAGACGCTCGGCGTCGACGTCGCGCTTCCGACCCCGGTACCCGCGGCGGGCGACATCGGTGCGGCATTGCTCGCGGTGGTCGCGGCCGCACGCGCGCTCGACGTCGATCCCGAGGCGGCGTTGCGGGCCGCGACCGCGCAGCTGCGCGACCGCGGTCGCGCTACGGAGCAACAGGCGTAGGTACTTCGACTTCGATCAACCGATCGAGCAGTCCGACCGAATCGGCCTGCAGCCCGATGGCGATGCGTTGCAGCGCCTCGTGCGCGGCAGCGTCGGCCTCGCTGTGATCGCCACCCTGCGCCCTTGCCACTGCGGTCGCCCGCAGCGCGACACCGCGCGCGGCGGCGCTCGAAGCCTCACGCGCGACGGCGGCGACGACGACCCGGGCCACGGTGTCGGGTACGTCGGTGAGGATGTGGGTGACGACCGCGCGGGCGTCGGCCATCGCCTGCGACCAGGCATCCTCACCGATCGCCCGTCGCGTCTCGTCGCTCACCACGGACCACTGCTGTCCGCCGTCGGACATGCGCGCCGCGTTTCGAGCCGCGTCCCACGGGTGCTCGTCGTCGTACGCGCCGCCGGCCAGCGCGGCCCGGGTCAGTGAGTCGCGCGCCGCCTGATCGGCGCGCTCCAACGCGGAATCGGCATCCTCGGACCGGTTGTCCAGCATCGTCTTCGCGACCCGGCCCATCTCGACGCGGACCGTGAAGCCCGAGAGCTCCCGAGCAGCGCGGTCGGCGGCACGCCATGCCTGTTCCCACGCTTCGTCAGCGACTGCGTGCAACGCCGTCGCCCATACGGTGTCGCCGACGGACTGGCGGGCAGCGTCGAGCTCGTCGCGCACCCTCGGGTCGCGGCCACACTCGATCACGCGCAGGTCGGTCGCGTACGTGAGCTCGGCGGGCGCGCCGAAGGTGGCCGCC
This sequence comes from Acidimicrobiales bacterium, assembly GCA_035937605.1. Taxonomy (GTDB): domain Bacteria; phylum Actinomycetota; class Acidimicrobiia; order Acidimicrobiales; family JACDCH01; genus DASUCS01. The sequence continues at coordinate 17,621 of DASZHU010000030.1, forward strand.
TCGGAGGCCGCGACGTAGCCCGTTGTCTCGTTGACGCGCTCCCACGCGCTCCACACGATCTCCTCGTCGGGTACGAGGCCCTCACGATCGTCGTCGCTCACGATCGACGCGGTGATGTCGATGCGCCGGCTCGCGATCGTGATCGCGGTGCCCAGGATGTCGACGGCGCGTACGAGCTCGAGGTCGTTCGTCAGGCGATCGAGAGACTCGAGCCGCTCGGCGGCCTCGAGCATCCCCGCGGCGCGCAACCAGGCCGGCGCTTGCACCCGCACGAGCCACTCCGTCGCGCGCCACTGTCGCGCTCGCTCCTCTTCCGGCGTCGTGGGCGCGGTGCCGATCAGCCTGGGCGCGAGGGCCTTCAGGGCCTGCCGGTCGGCGGTGTCGAATCCGGCCGCGAGCCAGCGCGCGTAGCTCGCGACCACCGGCGAGACACACGCGGGTGAGTCGGTGTGCGGCTCGTGGTTCAACCAGCTGACGAGCTCGAGCAGCGTCAGCTTCGTGCCGCGCCGGGGGTGCGCCGACGACTCCAGCGTGACGCCGTCGAGATCGGGGACGCTGTCGAGGCTCTCGTCGCCGTCGAGCTCGGCCTTCCCTGCGTGTGGCGACATCGCGGGATCACGACCCTCGATGTAGGCGGCGAGGTCGTCGTCCATCACCAGCAGGGGCGCGAGCGCGTCCCAGCCGTGGGCCTGGACGTCGTCGCGGTCGATGGAATCGGGGAGCCACTCGCCCGGCTCCCCGAACGTGACCTCGATGTGACCGTCTCCGAGCGCCTCGAAGTCGAGACCGTCGGTGTCGAGGTGCCGCGCGTGGCCACGCCCGAGCACCTGGTAGGGGAACGCGTCGGGCACGCGTTCCTGGATGAGCTCCCGCGCGACGACGTTCGGCGGCGCGCCACCCTGCGTCTGCCATCCGTCGGGGCTCAGCCCGAGCGCCAGGCCGTCGAACGATGGCTCGAAGTCGATGCACCCGTAGGCCACGTCCGCGGCGAGCTCGCGCGCCACTTCCTGGAGAAGCCGGAAGCGGGCCACGAGCCCGGCGTGATCGACCTGCGGTCCGCCCGCGCCGAGCGCGAGATGCGGGAGGCGTCCGAAGGTGACGCTGGCGATGCGGATGCGGTCGCTCAGATCGCCGTTGACGGCGTCACACCAGGCCTTGGCGAGGCCGCATTCGTGGACCACCGCTGACACCTCTGCGGCCGCGACCTCGTACTCCACGCCGAGCACGCGCAGGCGGATCGACTCGTCTCCGCCGAGGTCGCCCGTGACCCACTCGCCGGCGATGTCGAGCCAGTCGGCCGGCAGCGATGGCGCGCGCCCGTGATTGTGGGGAAAGAGGCGCAGCACGACCGCATGCCGGGTCGTGTCGAGGGCGTCGAGCGGTCCGCCACGGGTCGGTACCTCGATCGTCGCGGCGTCGACCCCGGCCCGGTCGAGCCGTCGCTGCACGACCTCGGGGATCGACCTGCGCATGTCCTCGTCGGCGCGCAGGTTCTCGACGAGCAGCAGCGGACCGCGCGGCGCGTTGACCACGGCCGTGACCGCGGGAGCGTCACCCGACGTGTCGGTTCCCGACGAGCGGGCCAGCGCCGCCAAGCCGAGCAGATCGACCCTCGCCAGCTTGAGGGCGGAGATGGCCGCGCCGAGATCCGAGGGGTCGCGGACCTCGAGCGCGAAGTCGTCGCCGGCGGCGAGCAGCCGCTTGACGGTCTCGGCCCCTATCCGCACCCCCACAAACGCTCAGGGTACGACATGCCTTGCTGGCCCGACCATCGGTAGCAACAGGAGTAACGTTGCCAACACTCTCCACAGCAGCAACACCACGACGAGGAGCAATCGGCGGCCCCATGTCCAGCATCGAGCACATCGTCGGCCGCGAGGTCCTCGACTCTCGGGGCAATCCCACCGTGGAGGTGGAGGTGTTCCTCGACTCGGGTGCGCGGGGTCGGGCGATGGTGCCCTCCGGTGCGTCGACGGGCCGGTTCGAGGCCGTCGAGCTGCGCGACGGCGGCGACCGCTACGGGGGCAAAGGCGTGTCGACCGCGGTCGACCACGTGAGGGGTGAGATCGCCGAGGTGCTCACGGGCTTCGAGGCGCTCGACCAGCGCGCGGTCGACCTCGCGATGATCGACCTCGACGGCACCGACAACAAGAGCCGGTTGGGCGCTAACGCGATCCTCGGCGTCTCGCTCGCGGTTGCCCGGGCCGGCGCCGACGAGCTCGAGTTGCCGCTCTACCGCTATGTCGGCGGCACGAACGCGCACGTGCTCCCCGTTCCGATGATGAACGTCCTCAATGGCGGCGCGCACGCGAACAACAACGTCGACTTGCAGGAGTTCATGATCATGCCGGTCGGCGCCGCCTCGTACTCCGAGGGTTTGCGCTGGGGCGTAGAGACGTACCACTCGTTGAAGCGCTTGCTCGAGGATCGCGGGCTGTCGACGGCGGTCGGCGACGAAGGTGGCTTCGCGCCCGACCTCGGCTCGAACGAAGAGGCGGTACAGCTGCTCGTGCAGGCGATCGAGAGCGCGGGCTACGCGCCAGGCGAGCAGGTCGCGATCGCGCTCGACACGGCGTCGTCGGAGATCTTCGACGACGCGAAGGGCTACGTGCTCGCGGGTGAGGGGCGCACGCTGAGCCCCGCCGACATGGCTGCGTACCTCGGCGACCTCGTCGACCGCTATCCGATCGTGTCGATCGAGGACGGCATGGCCGAGGAGGACTGGGACGGCTGGGATGCCCTCACGCGCCTGCTCGGGAGCAAGATCCAGCTCGTCGGCGATGACCTGTTCGTCACCAACGTCGAGCGATTGTCCCGCGGCATTGCCGCGGGCGTCGCGAACTCGATCCTGGTGAAGGTCAACCAAATTGGCACACTCACCGAGACGCTCGACACGATGGGGCTCGCGGCCGCGTCCGCCTACACCGCGGTGATGTCGCATCGGTCGGGCGAGACCGAGGACACGACGATCTCCGATCTCGCGGTGGCGACGAACTGCGGCCAGATCAAGGCCGGCGCGCCGGCGCGATCGGACCGCGTCGCGAAGTTCAACCAGCTGATCCGCATCGAAGAGCTGCTCGGTGAGTCGGCCGCGTACCGCGGTGGTGACGCGCTCGCGCCTCGTGGGGAGACCACTTCGTGACCGCGGCAACGCTCACCTTGCGGTCGCCGCGCCGCCGCATGCTGTGGATGCTCGTGGCCTCGGTCACCGTGATCGGCATCCTGTTCATCGGTGTGTATCCCACCCGTACCTACCTCTCGCAGCGCGCCGCGCTCTCGAAGGCGCAGCATCAGCTCACGGTCTTGCAGGACGAGAACGCGAAGCTCGACCAGCAGGCGACCAACCTCAACACCGACAGCGAGATCGAGACGCTCGCTCGTGAGAAGTACAACCTCGTGCGACCCGGTGAGGAGGCGTACGCCATCCTTCCTGCTCCTCCGCCGAAGATCGATCTCCCCGCGGTCTGGCCGTTCACCCGTCTGGCCGCCAAGCTCGCCCACTAGCCTCCGGCTGGAT
>DASZHU010000031.1:0-13460 GCA_035937605.1 Acidimicrobiales bacterium
GGCGCGGACGCCGCTGGCGCGGTGGTCGTTGAAGCGGTGCCGATGTGGACGATGCGATAGGGATCACGTGACCCGGAGTTCTTCTGGTAGAGCCGGGCCTCGAGGAACGAGCCGGTCAGGGTGACGTTCTCGAGGTACTCGTGGTTGGGATCGAGTGCGATGTCGTCGAGGGTGCGCACGACGGTGCCATCGGCGACCAGCTCGACCCGGTAGTGCGTCGGCTGTAGCTCGAAGCAGGCGACACCGAGCTGGAACCCCGTCGGCTGCGGGATCAGCCAGAGCTGGGTGTAGCCCGCGACGCCGGGCGGCGGCTTCAACGGGAGGCGGGCCAGAACGGCTGTGCCGGTGAGCACCACGGCGGCCAGTGCCAGCAGCACGATCTGGCGACGGCGCAGCCCGAAACGCGTCGGCCACGCCGGCCGCTCGGCCGGTTGGCGATCCGTACGCCGCGCGCCCCCACGCCCGGCAGCCCACCACCCGACGAGGCCGAGAGCCGCCAGTGTGACCGCCCACGACACATGGGTGAGCCGGACGCCGGCGGAGTAGAGCGCGAGCGCGGCGAGGATCACGGAAACCACCGTGAGGGTGAGTGTCGCGAGGACGCGTTCCGCGGAGCTCGGGGCGAGCACCGGAAGCAGCACCTGGCTCATCCAGTACGCGGGGAGCGTCAGCAGTACGAGGCCAGCCGGGATCGACACGACTTCGGGCACGTTCGGCAGGGCGACGGCGAGGGCTGCCACGAGCAGCACGCACACCGCGACCTGATCAGGGCGGGGATTGTTCATCGGTGAGACGGTGGATGTCGTAGAGAACGAGGTCGCCGCTGTCGAAGACGCGATCAGCCCACGGAACGTGCTCGAACTTGCTGATGACCTCAGGCGGCCGCAGCGAGCCATCGCGTGGAGGTGCGAAGAAGTAGCCGCTGAGCACGTCGGAGCTCACCTGGCGTCGGTCGGTCAGCAGGAAGCGGAAGTGCTGCTGCTTGAGCAGCTCGGGCTGCCAGCTGTCCAGCGGAGCGGCATTCAGGATGTCGTCGATGTCAGGGGAGACGCCGGCATACGCGGTTTGATTCGCGTAGGTGAGGAGGAGCCGGGCATCGCTCGGCTCGGCGCCGATGCGGTTGCCTTGGCCGAGCGCCGTCTTGGACCATCTCGCCGCCGCCGTCGGAGGCGGATCGATCGTCGTCGACCCGACCGCGAGCCGGTACGGCGAAGCGAGGCGGAGGTTCGTGGGCCACCCGGAGATGATGCCGCCGGAGACGATGATCGTGGCGCTCAGCCCGACGACGGTGAGGCGGATCCAGCCGATGCCACCCTGCCGTTGCTTCGGCCGCGCCTGCGCGGCCACGAGCGCGACGCCCACGAACAGGAACGACGACGCCCGTATCGCCGACTCCCAGGCCGCGGGAACGACGCGCAACGGAAGCGTGGCGAGATAGAGCACGGCGCTGACCGCGAGCAGGAGCAGGACCGCGTCGCGGAACATCCGTTGCCACATCAACCGCAGACCGAACATCAGCCAGACGACGAGCACGAGGACCGAGGCGATGACCACGACGTGCTCCCACAACGGCGACACGGTGCCGGCATCGGACGTGAACAGCGCGCGAGTCGGTGCATCCTTCGCGGCCGCGCGGAACGTGAGTGAGATAGCGTTCGAGAGCACCGGCGACAGGTAGCCCGTCGTCGTGCGGGCCACCACGATGAGCCACAACGCGACACAGACGATCGTGTAGCAGGTGAGGAGGTACGGCTCGCGGCTGGACAGTGAGAAGACTTCGCGCCACGAGCGCCGGGTGGGTGCCCGTTCGATGATCTCGTCGGCGAACCGGGTCGGACGGTCGATCCACGGCAGGTAGACGGCGCGATCGGTGTGACTCGTGCCGCCCACTGCTGATCGCCACGCGCCGATGAGTGCGGTCTTGTGGTCGCGGGCGAGGGTGTCGCCGAAGGTGCGGTCCGCGACGAGGTGCTCGGGTGTGGCGATCGGCTCGATCGGGAGGGCCAACGCGTCGTGCGTGGCCGTACCAGCAGCACGACGGGCGCGCTCGGGATGTCGGCGACGACGGCGTACGAGCAGCACGGTGATGATGCTCAGCCCGGACAGGGCGCCGGCCAGCACGTAGCCCGAGACGTGGTGGGTCACCGCGACCGCCGGGATGGAGAGCAGTGCCAGGACTCCCCATCCGTACGACATGCGGGCGTCCTCCGACGATCGCATGGCCACGATGGCGAACACCACCGCGGTGCTCATTGGAAGGGCCAACGACTCGTAGGAGTACTGACCGCTGAAGAACAGGAAGTTCGGTCCGGCGGCGTAGAAGAGGGCACCGATCGCGCCCGCCCGGGTCGACGACGACAGGTTCTCGACGAGGAGGTAGATCGCCAGCATGATCATCACCCGCGCCGCGCCGACGACGATCAGGCCGGCGCTGAACGTCGTCATGCCGGTGACCGCGGCCAGCGCGGCGGTGAGCGCCTCGAGCCCGGGGTAGAGCGAGGTGATCGGCAGGATCGAGTTGTCGCCGAACAGCGAGCCGGTTCGCAGGATCTCGTTCGTGTTGTGCTGGTGGACGAGCTCGTCGGCAAAGGTGAAACCGAACGGGTCGTGCACGATCTTGACGGCATAGAGCGCGAGCCCTACGAGCACCACGAGCACGATGCGTTCGGTGCGGGTGGCTGACGATGTCGTGACGCGCCAAGCGCTGGGGGCCACGATCAGCGCGATGCCGAGCCAGAACACGGGCTGACCGTTCGCGCGACCCGTACGGCTCATCGCGTCGCCGACCGTGACCAACGCGAGGCCGCAGGCGCTCGTCAGAATCAGGGCCGGTATCGCGCCCCATCCTCTCGACGCGCCGGCGTACAAGTGGGCGACCCCACCGAGGTTGTCGGTCTCACTCGCGGTCGGGAGCGGGACAGTCGTGCTCGCGAGCGACAACTAACGCCCCATTGCGTCTCGAGCGTGGGTGGGGCCCAGGTCGGAGATCGTGGCGCGGTAGGCGCGTTCGAGGGCGTCGACGACGACCGCCTCGCGGTAGTCGCGCGCGCGCTCGCGGCCCGCGACAGCCATACGATCGCGCGCGGCTGGGTCGTCGAGCACGCGTCGTAGCGCGGCGCCGAGGGCGTCCGCGTCACCTGGTGGTACGAGCAGGCCCGTGACCTCGTGCACGACGAGCTCGTCCAGGGCTCCGATGCGCGCTGCGATCACGACGGTTCCGGCCGACATCGCTTCCAGGGCTACCAGTCCGAAGGTCTCCGCGCACCGCGAGGGCACCACGATCGCCACCGCGGCGCGCATGATGGCGAGGACCTCGTCGTGTGGACGCATCCCGAGCACGACGACGCCCTCGGGCACTGGATCGAGCGACTCGGCCAGCGGGCGCCCGACCACGACCACGGGCGGTCGCGCGTCGAGGCGGCGATGGGCCGCCAGGAGCACGTCGATGCCCTTGTCCGGCGTGGCGTCGCCGACGAACACCACGAACTCGCCCGGCGGCAGCCCGTCGGGCCGGCGGGCACCGGCGGCGCAGCCGGCATCGTGCTCCGGAATGAAGTTCGGCAGGACGGTGACCGGCACGCCGCTGGCGTCGAGCCGGCTGTGCCGGGCCACCGACGAGCTGACCGGGGCGAAGCGGTCGACGGTGCGTTCGACGGTCCGGCGCCGAAGACGGAGCGCCAAGGCGGTGGTCGGCCCCTTGACCGGGCCGTACTGCGCGGTGGCGCACCGCAGGCACTTGCGCCAGCCCGGACCACTGCATGGAGCGTCGCCCTGCATGAGCCGCTTGTTGGCACACACGAGACTATGGTCGTGCACCGACATCACGATCGGGACGTCGCGGTGGCGGAGTGCCCCTATCAACGAGTGCACGAACCAGTCATGCACGTGCACGACGTCGGGACGTTCCTCGTCGATGACGCGGCGCAGGGCGCGCACCGCTTCAGGGTCGGGAACCGGTGGAAGGTGCGGTCGCTGGGGATCGCTGAACAGCTTTGCCGCGCGTTGGAACGTTCCGCCGATGCGGTGCACCCGCACACCGTGTTCGTCGACGACGCTCGGCGGCTGGTCCCGGCTCAACGTGGCGATGGAGACCTGATGCCCGCGCCGCGCGAGCGCGACGCTCATGTTCTCCACCGCGCGTTCCACGCCGCCCATGACGGGGGCGTAGAACTGGCTGACCATCAGGATGCGCACGACACCTCGCGGTACAGCTCGAGGAGGCTCGTCGCGCAGTCGTCCCAGCTCGAGACCGTGATCTCCGGAACGTCCCGGTCGGCGTCGAGCTCGCCGAGGATTGCGGCGGCGACCTCCGCGGGTTCGCTACCGAGTGGGATCGCGTGCGCCAGACCGTCATCCGCCAGCTCGCGCAAGCCAGATGTGTCGGCCACCACGAGCGCGACCCCCGCCGCGAGGGCTTCGAGCGCGGCGAGCGGCTGCGTCTCGAAGTCGCTGAGCGACACGACCAACGACGTGGCGGCCAACAGCGAGCGCATCTTCTCGGGCTCGTCGCTCGGGACGCTCCGGAACTCCACGTGGTCGGCCACGCCGAGCTGTTGGGCCTGGCGCCGCAGTGCATCTTCGTCAGGCCCCGTGCCGATGATCCACAGTTGCGCGTCCGGCCGACCGCGAAGCACGTGTGGCATCGCCGCGAGCGCACGGTGGTGACCCTTGTAGCGCTCGAGGCGACCGATCGACGCGATGATCGAGCCGTTGGCGCGGTGCTCGACGTCGAGGTGCGCCGCCGAACCGAGATACGTGCCGTTCGGGATGAACGTGAACCGCTCGACGGGCACCCCGAAGTCGCGGGAGTAGAGCGGCACCTCGAACCGAGCGATCGCTATCAGCCGCGTCGCGTGCCGCACCAGGGGTCCGAGCACGCGCCGTTGCAGGGGACGAAGCGAGTGGCGCACGCGTGACGAGTGTCCGCCGCCATGGAACGTCAACACGAACGGCAGACGCAGGCGACGCGCGCGCAACATCGCAAGCGGCGCGACCAGCGTGTGGTACGACTGCACATGGACGACGTCGAAGCGCTCTCGCGCCATCTCCCGCCACAGCCCGGGCGCGAAGTAGAAGTCGTGACGCGACGGCCACGCTCGCACGCGACGTACGTGGACGCCATCGAGGTCTTGCTCGACCGCCATCGTCCTCGTGCGATCGGTGCACAGCACGGTCACCTCGCAACCCATCGGCGCGAGTCGGCGTGACACCTCGTACACGTGGCGCTCGACGCCGCCGACGTCAGGGGGATAGCGAGGAGTCACCATCAGCACGCGCAGCAGTCCGCTCTGCCGGCGGTCGTCATCGGGCGCGGTAAGCCTCCGTGGGCGTGGACGCGCGCGTTCGACCGCGTAGCCGACGGTCGTCGCCATGAGCCCGACGACGATGGCGAACGCCCGGGCGAGCCCCGACAGGTGGCCGCCCATGGCCTCGCCCAGGCCGCGGGCGACGCCCGACGGAAGGGTGCACGAGACGTAGGTCCGTTCGCTCGCGAGTGCGTCGTCAGGCCCTGAGAGCCCCGCGAGAACGGCCTTGGACTGGCCTTCGGACAGGCAGCGCGAAAGGAAGTACCGCCACGAGGCGCGTGACGCCGGCACCGCGTGCGCCACTGTGGTCGTCGGGTCGTAGAGCACCGTTGCCGCCGGACGCGTGCGTCGCGCCCGTATGCACATCTCGGTCTCCTCGCACCCCGATGGTCGGGTGCCAACCCGTCCCAGCTCGGAGCGAAACCCGCCCACGTCGTCGAGCACGTCGCGCCGGAACGACATGGACGCCCCGATGAGGTTGCGCACGGGTTCGGCGTGATCCGGCATTCCGGAGTGCGAGCAGCCGACCACCCAGTCGAACTCCGGCGGGAACCATCGCGGCCGCCCCGCCAGCCAGTTGGGTTCCACGGCACTTCCGACCGCGATCACGTCGTCCGATGCGTACGCGCTCCCGATCGCCTCGAGCCACGTGTAGGGTGCCACTGCGTCGTCGTCGAGGAACGCGACCACGTCGCCGGTGCACCGTGACATCCCGGTGTTGCGCGCATCGGAGAGGCCCCGCTGCCCGTCGTTCGCGACCACGACGGCGTGTGGCCACTGCGCCCGCGCTCGTTCGAGGAGCTCCGGGTTGTGGTCGATGACGAGCACGAGCTCGTGCGCCGCCTGCGTCTGGGCCATGACAGATGCGACTGCTGCGGCGATCGCATCCCACCGCTCGGCCGTGAAGGCACAGATAACTACGGAGATCGTCGGCATATGGCGGTTCGAACAGTCTTGTCGGTCACCGCCGCAGCACCACGCTTTCCGTCACCCGGAGGAGCGCAGTCCCTTCGCCTCGACGGCGGCCCGCAGGTCGATCACGACCGCGTCGTCGTCGACCTGCACCACTTCGTCGGTGAGGTCGATCCGGTCGGTCAGGTCGAGCACCGGCTTGTCGCCGAAGCGCTTCACGAGCAACGTTCGCAGCACGCGGCAGCCGTCGCGTACCGAGCGCAGGTTCGACGTGCCACTGCGCCGCGGTGACTCGAAGCTGGGGACCTCGCAGACGTTGAGGCCGGCACGCGCCGCCCGCACGGTGATCTCGGTCTCGATCTCGAACCCGTCGGAGGCGAGCCCGAGCTTCGGGATGCAGTCCCGCCGCATGGCGATGAAGCCGTAGCAGAGATCGGTGAACTGGGCTCCGTAGAGGCCGTTCACCAGGCGCAGCAACGCTTGGTTGCCCAGCCGGCGGAACCGCGTGATGTCGGACGAACCGCCACCAGCCATGAAGCGCGAGCCCTTGACCACGTCGAAGCCGGCGCGCACGAGGGCGACAAAGCGCTGGATCTCGTTCGGATCCATGCTGCCGTCGGCGTCGATGATGATGACCACGTCGCCCGTCGCGGCGGCGAAGCCCGCACGGAGCGCGGCACCCTTGCCGTGACGCTGCTCGTCGACCACGACGATCTCGGGGTAGTGCTGGCGCGCCACGTCGACGGTGCCGTCGGTCGAACGCCCGTCGACGAGGACGACCTCGTCCACGAAACGAGGAACCTTCGAAAGCACCCACGGGAGGTTCTGCGCCTCGTTCAGCGTGGGGATGACCACGCTGATCGAGAAGATCGCGTCGTCGAGCCAGTCGCCGTCGTCGGCGCCGGATTCGCCGAACTCGAATTCGGCCATCGTCACTGCTCCGCCCTCCACTCTGCGCGGCGATCTTCGACCGCCATAACCCAGTCAAGCGTCGAACGAAATGCCCAAATGCGGCTATTCGAGAGATTTAGGACGGGGTTAAGACAGCTCTTGCCACTCCGACCCTGCAACCGCATCAGAAATCCTCCGCGCCGTGACGCCCATAGGAAGCACTACCCAGCGTGGCAACCTTCGCCGCCGCTCTCGAAAAAACCTACTACGCGTGGTGATTTCGTGAGAATGGGTCAGACGAATCACTAAAGCCGCCGCCCGTCCTTGCCGACAACGCCCTTCCCGCTCGCGCCGGAACGCCAAACACCCAGGTCGCGCCGGGAAAAACCGCCGTCAGTAGCCGGCGGGGGGCACGATCGACTTCAGCTCGAGGTAGTGCTCGAGGCCTTCGCGTCCGAATTCTCGGCCGACGCCCGACCCCTTGAACCCGCCGAACGGCGCGATGAAGTCCATCGTGTACTGATTGATCCCGTACGTGCCGGTACGCACACGGCGGGCGATGTCGAGACCGAGGTCGACGTCCGCAGTCCAGACCGAGCCCGCGAGGCCGTAGTCGGAGTCGTTCGCGATGCGCACGGCATCGTCGACGCCGTCGTAGGGGATCACGGCGAGTACCGGGCCGAAGATCTCCTCCTGCGCGATGCGCATGTCGTTCGACACGTCCGCGAACACGGTCGGCTGCACGTACCAGCCCTTGTCGAGCCCTGGCGGCCGGCCGCTGCCGCCGACGACGACCTTCGCGCCTTCCTCCTGCCCGAGCGCGATGTACTTCTCGACGCGCTCCTGTTGGCGCTCCGCGACGAGCGGACCGACCTCGGTGGCGGGATCGCTGGGGTCACCGACGACCAGCGAACCGACCATCGAGCCGAGCGCGTCGACCACCTCTGCGTAGCGCCGTTTGCTGGCGAGGATGCGGGTCTGCGCGACGCACGCCTGGCCGTTGTTCATCAGCGAAGCGAACTTGAGACCTTCCATCGTCGAGCCGAGGTCGGCGTCGTCGAGAATGATCGCCGCCGACTTGCCGCCGAGCTCGAGGCTGTAGCGCTTGAGCTGTTCGCCGCAGATGCTCGCTATCTTGCGACCGGCCGCGGTCGATCCGGTGAACGCGATCTTGTCGACGCCCGGGTGACGCACGAGGTGCTCACCGACCTCGCGCCCCGCCGGCACGATGCTCACCACGCCTTTGGGCACGCCGGCTTCTTCGAGGATCTTGGCCATGAGGAACGCGTCGAGCGGTGTCTCCGGAGACGGCTTGATCACGATCGAGCACCCGGCGAGAAGGGCGGGTGCGAGCTTCGACATCGTCACGAACTGGGGGACGTTCCACGGCACGATCGCGCCCACGACACCCACGCCTTCGCGGCGTACGATCACGTCGCCGCCGAGCACGCCGGCCCGACGCTCCTCCCAGGGGTACTCGGCCGCGACCTGCAGGAAGGCAGTCAGCATCATCCACGGTGCCGGCGACTGCGCGAGCTGCGAGAAGCTGATCGGCGACCCCATCTCCTCGGTGATGACCGCGGCCATGTCCATCATCTGGGCCGCGTAGACGTTGGCGAAGTCCTGCACGATCGCGGCGCGCTCGGACGGCTGCATCCTTGACCACGAGCCGTTGTCGAACGAGTCGCGGGCGGCGGCGACGGCCTTGTCGATGTCGGCTTCGGTGCCCTCGGGAACCCGACCGACGAGCTCCTCGCTGTGCGGCGAGATCACGTCGATGGTGTCGCTCCCGGCCGGGTCGACCCACTCGCCACCGATGAACAGCTTCTCGAACGTGTGCATGGCCGGCGACGTTAGCGGCGCCTTTCGTTCTGGCGTCAACCAGCGCGGCATTTCGAACTTCGTGACGCCAGAACGGATGCGTGCGCCCCATTCGCCGCGATGCCCGCGACGCTAACGTGGCCCGTTCTGGCGGCGTGGCCGAGTGGTTTAGGCAAGGGCCTGCAAAGCCCTGTACACCGGTTCGATTCCGGTCGCCGCCTCCAAGTGTTTCGCCTGTATAGTCGCAGGTCAGGGACCACTTTTCGAAGTGACCGCTGGGCATCAGCGGTAACGGCCCGAAGACCCCTGTAACCCCCTGGTTTCGCTCCCTCGTGCTCCCTGCACGCTCCCTGGAGCCAAACACAAGGAGGTCATCAGATGGGTTTCATCGAGAAGCGCGACGGTCGATATCGCGCACTACCGCGATCCGCTCGGCGTTCAGAGATGCGAGACCGTTCACGCCCAAAGCCGACGCAGAACGATTCCTCCGCGAGCAGCGCGTCGACATGGAGCGTGGTCGCTGGATCGATCTGAGGCACACGAGCGTCCCCGTGGCTGTCGTCCGAGTCGGCGTGGCTCGGGTTGAGTCAGCAGTCGCGGCACGCGGCATTGACGAGGTGGGCGGTGTCAGACTCGGGTTGTGGATGTGCCCGAGGTGCGCTTCGCGGATGCGTGCGGTGTGAGCATCGCGTGGCAGCAGTTCGGTCACGGTCCCGACGTGCTGGTTATTCCGCCGTTGGTGTCCAACGTGGAGTTGGTGTGGGAGCACGCGTATTACCGCCGGTTCTTGGAGTACCTCGGGCGTTATCTGCGGGTGACGGTGTTCGACAAGCGTGGTGTCGGCCTCTCGGACCGTTTCGCGGAGGCGCCGACTTTGGAGCAGCGGACGGAGGACATCGTTGCCGTGCTCAACGCCGCGGGGTTGGAGACGGTGGTGTTGGAGGGCGTGTCCGAGGGTGGGCTGATGGCGCAGCTGTTCGCGGCGCGGCATCCCGAGCGGGTCGAGGGTCTCGTGCTGTTCAACTCGACGCCCGGTACTGCCGGATTCATACAGGTGCACACCGCGCCGGACGGCTCGTTGGCCCCGCTCGAGGAGAAGCTGGCCCTGTTCGGGCACCTCGTCGAGACGTGGGGACGGGACCCTCAGTTCATGGTCGACTGGTTCAACCCTTGCTACTCCGACGACGCGGCCTTCGTGCGGTGGATCGGACGTTTTCAACGCCAATCAGCGACGGCCGCTGACCTGCAACACCAGCTCCAAAGCTTCCAGTTCGTCGATGCCGACGACTACCTCGGCGACATCACCGCCCCCACGCTGATCATGCATGGAACCGGCGATCGGGTGATACCGGTCGCCGCGGCCCGCTACCTCGGCGACCGCATCGCCGGTTCGACCGTCGAGGAGTGGCCCACCGACGACCATTTCGCGTTCACGCACCCCGGCTGGCAAGACCTGTGCGACCGGTTCATCGAGTTCGTCGCCGGGTCGCGCCCGACCCGCCAAGCCGACCGGCGCGTGCAGACCGTGGTGTTCACCGACATTGTCGGCTCCACTCCGGGCACCGCCGCGGTCGGCGACGAGGCCTGGCATCGCCTCCTCGACGACCATGACCGCATCGCCTGGGAGACGGCCGGCCGTCACAGCGGCACGATCGTCAAGAGCACCGGCGACGGCCTCCTCGCTCGATTCGACGCCCCGTCGAGCGCGGTCGCGTTCGCCAGCGAGTTCCGCCAAGCCCTCGATGCGATCGGGCTGCAGATCCGCTGCGGGCTGCACACCGGCGAGATCGAGTTGCGAGATAACGGCGACATCACCGGCGTCGCGGTGAACCTGGCCGCCCGGGTCGAGCAGGCCTGCGACGACGGAGGCATCTTCGTGTCCTCCACCGTGTGCGACCTCATGCTCGGCGGTGACGCCCGCTTCGACGACCGAGGCGACCACCAACTCAAGGGCATCGACCGACCCTGGCGACTCTTCTCACTCGCCAACTGACCCGCCCAGAAGTGGCTTCGATCTCGGGCAGTGTGATGACCCCAGCGCGACGATGCAAGTGTCTGGAAACGCGGGATGGTCGTGATGACCCGAAGCGAATCGAAGCGTTGATGTTGCAAGGCCCTTACCGCGAGGGCGGCCATCAGCCGACCCATCATCCCAGCCACGCGACAGACGCGGCCAGCGCATTGTCCGGAGACGCACGGGACGTGCCTGATCCAGGACGCTCGCATCGGGCATCTCGGGCAGTCCAGTGATGGAAGGCACGATCACATGCCAGCGCTGGACGGAACTGCTGGACTGATCAGGGGGAACGAGCTTCGGTGTCGCATCCCAAACGCCGCCGAAGTGCCGCAGAACGACAAGCCGATGCGGTGTCGCGTCGAGTGGCAGAGTGCGAGCACCCCGGCGACTCGGAGGTCAGATGTCTGCGAGCTTCTTGAGCCTCTATGCACCACCGCTGACAACCGGTGATGAGAAGACGCTGCTCCACACTCATCTCAAGTTGAATCGGGACGTGCTGCTTTGGAAGTTCGAAGGTCTCGCCGAGTCAGACCTTCGTCGACCGTTGACGCCGACCGGCACGAACCTGTTGGGCTTGGTGAAACACCTCACCGGAGTTGAGAGCGCGTACTTCTGCGACGCGTTCGACCGACCACGGCCATCGCTCGCATGGGAGTCCGACGAGGAGGCCGCGCTCGGCCATTTCAGCGACATGTATGCCAAGCCAGACGAGACATCCGACGATCTCATCGCGGCCTACCGTGCCGCGACCGCCGCCGCCGATGAAGCCATCGCCGACGTCGATTTGGACGCGATCGGCCGGCACCATCTTGGGATCGCGGTGTCGCTGCGGTGGATGCTGTTCACCGTGCTGCTCGATACGGCGAGGCACGCCGGTCACGCGGACATCGTGCGCGAACTCATCGACGGCACTGCCGGGAGCTATCGCGAGTGGGCCGGCGTTCCATCACCAGACGACGAGGAGTATCGGCAGACCTATCTCGCCCGAGTCCGAGGCGAGATTGACGACCTCGCATGGTACGACTACCTGCGCGGGCGCAGGTCCGACCACACCTGACCTTCGTTACTCCCTGCCGCTGATCCGCGTCCCCGAATGCCGGCGCATCGGAACACCCCTATGTGCTGCGTTCTCGGACGTTCGTGACCGGACCGGCGTGGGGAGTTCGTCGCGCTCGTCGACGGGATCACCTCGCGTTAGTGCCTCGAGACGGTGTGCTTTGAAGATCAGCCGCTTCGATGTCAACGTCAGTCGGCCTCCGACCGCACGTCGTCCTTGCTAGCGGTTCGCGACACGTTGCCATTCGACGGTCTCGTGGGGCGATAACTGCGGACGGCTGAGCAGTAGGCCCACCGCGACAACCGTATGGCATGTCCACAGCGCATACGTGCCTGATATCGCGGCCTTACCCGCGCTCGAGCGCAATCAGGTCGGGTGGATCGGCTCGTTGCTCCGGATCAGGCACGCTCATGATGCCGATCGTGATGGGGCCGGGACCCTCGACTACCGCGTACCGCGCCCCCCAGAACGCGTCGTAGGGCGACGTGCACGATCGGCCGCCGAGCGACAGCGCCCGTTCGTAGAGGCCGTCGACGTCGGATCGTTCCTCGGCTCGTAGGTTGACGACAACTCCATTGAATGTTCGACGGACCCCGCCCCAGTGCTGCGCGAACGCACTGCTGTCGAGGTCGATCCCGAAAGCTCGGTCTGCGACGTCGTCGCCTTCGTTCGTCGACGTCGTGGTGGAGATGGTCCGGTGGTGTGCGTCCCATGGCTCCCACCCCGCGAGAGCGGCTGGCAGATCGACTCCGAGCCCGGCGAGGAACGTGGCGGCAGCGTCGACATCACCGACGACGACGTTGATGTGATCGATCCGAGTCGCGGTCACGGGCGCACCGTAGCCTCGTCCCGAACCGACCGAGGCGTCCCGTTCTCGCCGCTCGCGTCTCGCGTTTGCGATGGGTGCGGCGGCGTTGCAGGGGGACGACTCATGTGGCGATCCTCATGTTCGGGTGGCGGTGATGAGGTACGGCACACCACCTCCGAGGCTCAGTTCGGGCCGAAGCTCGACTGCGCCGTCGACGAAACCGGCGTCGGTCAAGATTGCAAGGATCGGCTCGGGTCGGTCGAGGTGCATGAAGGGGAGCTCCCGTCTCGTGTCCGGCGTGTAGTGCTCGACAAACAGCGCGGGAACGCCGGAGTCGTTCCAATCGGTGAACCAAAAGCCGTCCACGGCCACCAGCCGGCCGCCCGGCCGCAGTAACTGTCTCCAGTTGGCCATCGCCCGGGCGGGCTCGCGGAGCGACCACAGAAAGTGCCGGCTGGTCACGGCATCGAAACTGGCGGGAGCGAGGTCGGGCGCGACGGCGTCATCCAGACGAGCGTCAACTACGAGGCCACGGGCAATGGCCTTGGCGGAGAGCTCATCGAGCATGGCCGGCGCCAGATCGACGGCCGTCACACGGTGACCGAGCGCGGCCGCGGCCAGAGCCACGTAGCCGGTACCAGTCGCGAC
>DASZHU010000032.1:0-15791 GCA_035937605.1 Acidimicrobiales bacterium
CAGCATCCCCTTCGCACCCGCGATCATCGCGTGCACCCGGGCGGACTCGCGCGCGATTGTGCTGGCCGCCAGCTTGCCGATGGAACCTTCGGCACCGGGCCGGGCTCCCAGCGCACGGGCGGCTCGCGCGCGCTCGGCCGTCCAGACGCTGACGCGCTGCAGCGTCAGCAACCGCGCGATCGCCTGCCGGATGACCGGATCGTCGGCGACGCCCGCAGCGCGCGCATGCTCGATGACCAGGTCCGGTCGGCCTGCCCGCTGCGGATACCAGGAGTACGTGGCGAAGTGATCGTCGGCCTCGGCCCGCGCCTCGTCGAGCGCCCGGCCGGGCGCGGGGGAGTAGGCGGGCAGCCGCAGGGCCGAGAACCGGCGCTCGTAGGCGAGCGTCGTGAGCGCGGCCGTCCAGCCCTGGCCGACGGCGCCGATGACGTTGTCCTTCGGGACGCGGGCGCCAGTAAGGAAGACCTCGTTAAACGAGGCGTGGAAGTTCATCTGGCGCAGCTGCCGGACCTCGACGCCCGGTTGGCGCATGGGCAGCACGAAGAAGGTGAGGCCGTGGTGCTTGGGCGCTCCGAAGTCGCTGCGAGCCAGGAGCATGCCGAGGTGGGCGTGGTGGGCGCTGGTGTTCCACACCTTCTGACCGTTGACGACCCACTCGTCGCCGTCGCGCTCGGCGCGTGTGAAGAGGCCGGCGAGGTCCGACCCCGCGCCGGGCTCGCTGAACAGCTGGCACCACGTCTGCTCGCCGGTGAGCGTCGCGCGCAGGAAGCGCTCGCGGACCTCGTCGGGGCCGTGGCTCAGGATCGTCGGCGCGGCCAGCGCCATGCCGACGCCGACCGGTGCGCCGACGGCACCCGCCGCGAGCAGCGCACCGCTCACGACCTCATCGGTCCACAGTGCGAGGCCCGCGCCGTGCCAGCGCGTCGGCCACGACGGGGCCGCCCACCCGGATGCCGCGAGCCGCCGGCGCCAGTCGACAAGCGACAGGTCGGGGTCCCACTGCTCGGCGACCCAGGCCGCCACCTCCTCGCGCAACGACGCCGGCGTGCGATCACCGTCCACGTTTGGACAGTACCGGCGCGACGGGAACGGCTTGGTGGTGCGGTCCGACCGAGCCGGCGATTCCATCCTGACCGGAGGTGGCCGCCCGCCGACATGTGGGCTCGGCCACCCGGTCAGCAGGTACAGTTGGTGTCGGCGTCCCGTTGTCGATGGCGGTGACCTGGCCTGCTCCGAGGGCCGATCGTTCGATGCCGGTTCGGGGGTGCCCGCCGTCGGGGAAGACGTGCGGGCCGGCGCTGAGGGGCGTCCGACATCTCGATGACAAACGACCTCCAAACGCTCGAAGCCGCAGTGTGGGCCGCCGCGGAAGGCGCGGCGTCCGATCAGCAGCTCGAGCTGCTCGACCGCGACCAGCGGACCTCGGCGCGGGTGGTCGACGACTTGCTCGCCGACACCCAGGCGCGCCTCGAGTCCGTGCAGGGGCTGACCGGTCCCGAGCGCGACCAAGTCATCGCGGACTTCGCCCAGGAGCTCGAGGGCCTTCGGCGCGTGTACGTGCGGCTGCACGGAAGGCCCGATCCGGCGGCGCGTGATCACGAGCCCGACGAGCCCGAGCCCCTCGAGGAGGGCGTGCGACTGCAGGCGTCGTGGTCCGACGGCGAGATCGTCGTGTGGGCTGCGGGCCCCGGCGAACCGCCCGAAGCGAACGAGGAGCTGGCGAACCGACTCGAGGCGATCGACGCGCCGAAGCTCGGATGGCGGGCCCATCGCGGCGTCCCGCTTCCCGGTGGCGCGCGGGCGGAGGCCGTGTCGATCCCCGTCGGTGACGCGCTCGGCTGGCTCGTCGTGATCGGTGCCGGCGTCGACGACGAGCGCATCGGGGCCAGCGTGCGGTGGCTCGGTCGAGTTGCGCTCGCGGGCGTTCGTCAGGTGGCCCGCGGAGCGGTCGTGCCCGCGCTCGAGTCGACCCCGGCGGCCAACGATCGCTCGCTCGAGCTCTCGGTGCGGTGGCGCGCCGCGCTGGTGGGCAACGCGATGTTGGACAAGTACGCGGCGATCATGCCGGGAGCCGTACGCGTGATGGCGCCACCGGCCGTCACGTCGCGCGCGCTCGTCTCGGAGCTCTTCGGCGCGGTCGTGAATGCCGTGGTGGCCGAGGCCGCGAGCAAGCTCGAGCTGCCGGCGCCGCCGCCGACCGTGCGTACGACCGCCGATGTCGCGGAGTCGATCATCACGCGTCTCGACGGCTCCCCGTTCGTCGCGCCCAAGGGCGTCGCGTCCGACGTCGCGGATCGACTGCAGCGATGGGCGCGGCCGGTGACGAGCCCGGGTCGTCCGCAGCTGGTCGTGCAGCTCGACCCTCCGGATCGCGACGGCGCGTGGTTCCTGTCGGTGCTCGGCCCGGGTTCGCAGCGCGCCCTCGTCGACGTCGAGGTGGCGCTGTCGGCAACGAGTAGCACGCAACCCATCGCCCACGAGCTCACCCGCCTCGAGCGACTGCTTCCGGTGCTCGAGCGCCCCGGCGCGTTGCGCCGCGGTCAGGTGTACCTGAGCACCGACGAGGCGTGGGAGCTCATGACCCGCACCGGTGAACTGCTCGAGTCGGCCGGCTTCGAGGTGCGGGTGCCCGCGCTGTCACGCCGCCGCCCGAAGCCAGGGCTGCGGATGCTCGTCGAGCCGGTGAGCGACTCGGTCGTCGGCGCGCGCCAGCTGAGCGACGTGCGTTGGTCCGCGGTGTTCGACGATGTCGAGCTCACGGCGAGCGAGGTCACGCGACTCGCCGCGGAGGCGCGTCCGCTGGTTCGTTCGCATGGACGTTGGGTCGAGCTCGACCGCGTCGACCTCAAGGAGGCAGCCGCGGCCCTCGCCGAGCGCGCGTCGGTGACGCGGTTGACGGGCGCCGAGATCTTGCGTCACGCGGTCGGCCTCGAGGGCAGCGCGCTGGGCGAGCGACTCATCGTCGACGGTGGCGGTTGGGCGGCCGAGCTCCTCGAGAAGGCGTCGTTCACCGCGCGTGAGGCGATCGTCGAGCCCGAGGGTTTCGTCGGAACGCTACGCACGTATCAGGCCGAGGCCCTCGGTTGGCTCGAGTTCCTCGACGCGGTCGACCTCGGCGGCTGCCTCGCGCTCGACATGGGTCTCGGCAAGACGCCGACGGTGCTCGCGCACCTCGCCCGCCGGCCCGGCGAAGGCCCCGCGCTGGTGCTCGCCCCACCCGCGGTGGTCGGCAACTGGGAGGCGGAGGCGGCGAAGTTCACTCCCTCGTTGCGGGTCGTGATCCATCACGGCAAGGACCGCGCCTCGGCATCCGAGCTCGCCGCCGAGGTGGCGGGCGCCGACGTCGTGATCACCACGTATGCAACGGCGGTGCGCGACGTCGAGGCGTTGTCGCAAGTCGAGTGGGAGCGGCTGATCCTCGACGAGGCGCAAGCCATCAAGAATCCCGCGAACGACACGAGCCAACAGCTGCGACGCATCGCGGCGCGGACTCGGCTCGCGCTCACTGGCACGCCGATCGAGAACGGGCTCGGCGACCTGTGGTCGATCCTCGACTTCTGCAACCCCGGTCTCGTCGGTGCCCGACCGACGTTCATCGCGCAACTCGCTGGTGAGGGCGAGGCCGCGTTGCGCGCGCTGAACGGCATCCTCGTCTTCCGACGCACGAAGGCCGAGCCCGACGTCGCGGCCGAGTTGCCGGATCGGATCGATGAGCTCGATCACTGCACGATGACCAGCGAGCAGATCGGGCTCTACCAAGCCGTGCTCGACTCTCTCGTCGCGCAGACCGCGGACGGAGGCGAGCCCAAGAAGGGTGCCGTGCTCGCGGCAATCACCGCGCTCAAGCAGATCTGCAACCACCCGTCTGCCTACACGGGCGACGGCGGTGTGCTCGCCGGACGCTCGGGCAAGCTCGCCCGGCTCGAAGAGCTCGTCGAGTCGGTGTTCGCAGCGGGAGAGCGCATGCTGGTCTTCACCCACTTCGCCCAGTGGGGGAAGCGGCTGGCCGACCACCTCACGGAGGTGACGGGCGTACCGATCGCGTGTTACCACGGCGGACTGGCGCGCGGTGCCCGTGACCGACTCGTGCGCGAATTCCAGAGCGGCGAGGGCGCGGGTGCGCTGGTGCTGTCGCTCACTGCCGGTGGGACGGGGCTGAACCTCACTGCGGCCAATCACGTCGTGCTCTATGACCGTTGGTGGAACCCGGCCAAGGAGGACCAGGCTCGAGACCGGGCGTGGCGCATCGGTCAGACCCGTACTGTCGTGTCGCACCGGCTCGTGTGCCCCGGCACGATCGACGAGCGGGTCGAAGACGTGGTCGCCGGCAAACGTCAGATCGCGGACCTCGTGTTGCCGAAGTCCAGCTCGCTGGACGATCTCGACACGAACCAGCTGCGTGTGGCGCTCGGCCTCGACTCCCACAAGCTGCTGACGGAGGATGACGCGTGAGCCCGTCGCGAGGCCGGCAGTCGGGCACCCGACGTTCGAACCGTCCGCGCCGCAACAGCCAGCGCAGCCTCTGGGCGGCGGTCGCGGCGCCCGACGCACCGGAGCTGATCAGACCGGCACCGGATCCGACCGCGCTGATCGACTCGCTGGGCACTCCACCTCTGCGCGGCCACGGCTCCACGGCGGAGCACTACGTCGCCGCGGTCGTGGAACGCGCGGCGGCACTCGCGACCGCGCTCGCGGCATCCGCGGGCCTCCTCGCCCCTCCCGAGGAAGACGGCGACTCCTAGCGAGGGGGTCAGTCGGCGGACGCGGTCTGGACGCCTTCGTCGACGACGGCCGCGACGGCCGCAGCCGCTTCCTCCTCGGTCTGCTCGATGGACATCCGCGTCGCCCGTCGGACCTTGGCCATGCCCCACATACCGGCGAGCAGCGCGGCGGCCGCACCGAGGCCGATCGCATAGCGGGCGCCGAACTGCTGCGAGACCCATCCGACGATCGGGCCGCCGATCGGTGTGCTGCCAAGGAACAGCATGGCCTGCAGCGCGAGCACTCGGCCTCGCATCTCGGGCGCGGCCTCGATCTGGACGATCGCCGTCGACGCGGTGAGGAAGCCGATGCTCGCGAAGCCGAGCACGACGCCCACCACGAATGCCGACGGCTGGTTCGGCGCCACGGCCATGAGCGTCATCGCCACGCCGTAGCCGACCGCGGTCAGCGCCACGGTGCGCACCGCAATCGACTTGCGCCGAGCGGTGTAGAGCGCGCCCACCAACGCGCCCACGCTCACCACTGAGAAGAGCAGCGTGAACGTGCTGCCCGTGCCGTGCAGATCGCGCACCGTGAACAGTGGGAAGACCGTCTGGAAGTTGTACGACAGCGTGCCGACGACCGCCATCATCGTCAGGGGCACGATCAGCTCCGGCTTGCTGCGCGCGTACCGCAGCCCGTCGCGCACCTGTCCCTTGGCACGCGGGGTCACGGGCGCGCGACGGAGTTCCTCGGTGCGCATCAACCACAGGCCCGCGAGCACCGCCAGATACGAGAGCCCGTCGGTGAGGAAGCACCAGCCGAAGCCGACCGTCGACACGAGCAACCCGGCAAGTGCCGGCCCCACGACGCGCGACGAGGTCATCAACGCGCTGTTGAGGCTCACCGCGTTCGTCATCGTCTCGGCGGGCACCATCTCGACGACGAAGGAGCGACGCGCCGGATTGTCGAACGCGACGGTCACGCCTCCCACCAACGCCACCGCGTAGATCGACCACACGGGTGGATGACCGCTGAACGCAAGCGTCGCGAGCGTGAACGACTGGGCCATCGCGATCGTCTGCACGATCAGGAGCAGCCGTCGCTTGTCGGACCGATCGGCGATGAGCCCCGCCCACGGACCCAGTATCAGCACCGGTCCGAACTGTGCCGCCGCGAGCGCGCCGAGAGCGACACCGTTGTCGGTCAGCTCGAGCACGAGCAGCGTCTGCGCGACCAGCGTGAGCCAGTTGCCGATCTGCGAGATGAGCTGACCCGAGAAGAAGAGCCGGAAGTTGCGGACGTTGAGCGACGCGAACGTCTCGCGCGCGCCTCGGCGGATCGCGCTCAACTGGTTGCATTGGTGACGAGCCGCCCCGGCCGCACGAACACCGCGGTGCGGCGCTCCGATGCCATCACGCGGTCGAACTCGTTCCAGTCGTCGTGCGCTCCTCCGGCGGCGCGGAAGATCGCGCGCAGGAGCTGCGGCACTTCGACACCACCGGCGGGATCATCGGGACCGATGAGCTCGACGGGGCCCTCGACCGCCATCCACTGCCAACTGTGGTGCACGGTCACTGCCGCACTCGACGCCGCCCGCAGGTATGCGAGCTTGCGTGCTGCGCCACTCGCGACGAAACCGACGACGGGCGCGTCGTCGACCGGATGGGGCAAGACGCCGGCGTTCACGAGCGACGTGTGCACGCTGCGATCGGGACGCGCGACGGAGACGATCGCCAAGAAGCGATCAGCCGCAGCCAGGCGTTCGAAGTCGTCGAGTGTCGCGGCCATGTCCGCACCGATCCTCGCACGTAGGGTGCGGCCATGTCCGCCGCAATGCCCCAGACCGCCGCCACCAACTCGCAGTTCGGCTCGCGACTCGAGCTCGGCGATCCTGCCGACCTCCAGCGTGTCCGCCACGGACGGATCGCCGGCGTCGACCGCCTGATCGTGCACCACGATCACACCGGCAAGCCGATCCTCGACACGGACCAGTGGTCGTTTCTCGACGCGGAGTCGGCACCCGACACGGTGAATCCGAGCCTGTGGCGCCAAGCGCGGCTCAACCGTGAGCACGGTCTGTACGAGCTGCAGCCCGGGCTCTATCAAGTGCGCGGCTACGACATCTCGAACATCAGCCTGGTCGAGGGTCGGAACGGGTGGATCGTGATCGATCCCTTGACGTCGACCGAGACCGCACGCGCCGCGATGGCGCTCGTAGCGGAGCACCTCGGCGAACGACCGGTCACCGCGATCATCTACACGCACAGCCACCTTGATCACTTCGCCGGCATTGCGGGCGTCATCGACGTCGGCGAGTTGCAGCGCAACAGCGTGCCGATCATTGCTCCCGAGGGCTTCCTCGAGGAGGCGGTGTTCGAGAACGTGATCGCCGGACCCGCGATGGTGCGGCGCGCCGGATACATGTACGGCAACTTCCTTCCTCGGGGGCCGGAGGGACAGGTCGACTGCGGGCTCGGGCGTTCGATCCCGACGGGGTCGGTCTCGCTGATCGCGCCGACCCACTCGATCCGCGCCACCGGCGAGGAGATGACCATCGACGGTGTCCGCATCGTGTTCCAGTTCACGCCGGATGCCGAAGCGCCCGCGGAGATGATGTTCCACTTCCCCGACCTTCGGGCGTTGTGCGTTGCCGAGAACTGCACGAGCGTGATGCACAACCTCTACACGTTGCGCGGCGCGCAGGTCCGCGACGCGTTGGCGTGGAGCAAGTACATCAACGAGGCACTGCGTCTGTTCGGCGACGACACCGACCTCGCGTTCGCCAGTCACAACTGGCCGCGCGTCGGTCGCGAGGAGGTGAGGGAGTACCTGCGAACGCAGCGCGACACCTATCGCTACCTCCACGACCAGACGATGCGACTCGCCAACAAAGGGCTCACCGCGAGCGAGATCGCCGAAGAGGTCGAGCTGCCAGCGAGCCTCGCCGTCGAGTTCGGCAACCGCGGCTACTACGGAACCGTCAACCACAACTGCAAGGCCGTCTACCAGCGGTACCTCGGGTGGTTCGACGGCAACCCCGCGAACCTGCACGCGTTGCCTCCCGAGCGCGCGGCGGCTCGGTACGTCGAGTACATGGGGGGTGCCGACGCAGTCATCGCGCGGGCGCGTCGGGACTTCGACGCCGGCGAGTTCCGGTGGGTCGCGCAGGTCATGAACCATGTCGTGTTCGCCGCACCCGACAACCGCGAAGCGCGCGAGCTCGCGGCCGACGCACTAGAGCAGCTCGGCTACCAAGCCGAGTCCGGTCCGTGGCGGAACTTCTACCTCACCGGCGCGCAGGAGCTGCGGGTCGGAAACGTCCGGCGCCTCCAGGGCACTGCGGCCGGCCAGAGGGCGATCCTGCAGGCGATGACGATCGACATGGTGTTCGATCTCCTCGGCGTGCGGCTCGACGGGCCCCGCGCCGACGGCTGCGAGCTCGCGATCGGCTGGCGGTTCACCGACACCGGCGAGCAATGGACACTGCGCGTGGAGCACAGCGCGATCAACTACTGGCCCGAGGCCGAAGCGGGCGCTGCCGCCACGATCGTGCTCGCCCGCTCGACCCTCGACGACGTCCTGACCGATCCGAACTCGATGGCCGACAAGCTGGCCAGCGGCGAGCTGGTGATCGAGGGCGACGCGGCGAAGCTCGCCGAGTTCTTCGGGCTGCTCGATCAGCCGGACCCCGCGTTCAACATCATCGAGCCCTGAACGCGGTCACAATGCGGGCCGAAGAGGGAGGGAAGCGATGACATTGAAGGTCGTGGGTGCAGGTGTGGGGCGCACGGGCACGCACTCGTTGAAGGTCGCGCTCGAACAGCTGTTGGGCGGACGGTGCCACCACATGGTCGAGATCCTGGCGGACCCGCCGCAGATGGAGGCGTGGACCGACGCCATCGACGGGCGACCCGTCGACTGGAACGAGATGCTGGCGAACTACGTGTCGATCGTCGACTGGCCGGGCGGCTCGTTCTGGCGGGAGCTGCTGGCCGCCAACCCCGACGCACTCGTGTTGCTGTCGGTACGAGATCCCGAAGGGTGGTACCGCAGCGCGTCGAACACGATCTTTCAAACCTTTGAACGTGTCCCGTCGGAGGGTGAGGACTGGGGCGAGGCGTTGCGCCGGATGATGCAGGACCGCTTCAGCGACGACTTCGACAACGAAACCGCGATGATCGACGCGTTCGAACGCCACAACGACGCGGTGCGTCGCGAGGCGCCGGCTGCGCAGCTGCTCGAATGGACGCCAGGCGACGGCTGGGAGCCGATCTGTGAGCGGCTGAACGTGCCGGTGCCGGCGGAGCCGTTCCCGGTCACGAACACGACGGAGGACTTCCGCGTGATGCTCGGGTTGCCGCCGCTCGCCTGACCACCGCGGCGGTGGCGTCGGCTCCGGTCATCCCGCAGACGTACGGTGCAGGCATGACGCGACGAGTTGCGATCATCAGCGATGCGGCCTTCTACGTGGGCCCTTGGCTCGCGCGAGTGCTCGCCACTCGCGGCCATGACCTTGTCGTCGGGGACGCGCCCGGCGAGCTGGTCGCCGAGCTCGAGGGGCTCGGGGCGGCCGTCGAGAGCGTGAAGGGCGTGCGCGATCTTGCCGATCCCGATTCCTCGGCCAAGCTCGTGCACGCGACGATCGAGCGCTTCGGTCGCATCGACTCGGCCACCGCGTTCACGGGTCGAATCGTCGTCGGCCGGTTCCTCCGTTCGTCGATCGACGACCTGCGCGCGGTCACGATCGGGTGCCTCGAGGCGCCGTACCACTTCCTGCGCGCCGTCGTGCCGGTGATGGTCGACCAGCAGGAGGGCCAGGTGCTCGTGCTCACGAGCGCGGCGGGAGCGCGGCCGACGCCCGGCGCACCGCTGTACTCTTCGGCGCGCGCGGGAGCGAACATGCTCGTCCGCAACGTGGCGGCCGAAGTGGCTGCGCTCGGTGTGCAGGTCAACGCGGTGGGGACGAACTTCATGGACTTCCCCGAGTTCCTCAAGGCCAATCGAGCCGAGGATGAGGAAGGACGCGCGCGGGTCGAGGCGTCCGTTCCGATGAAGCGGCTCGGAACCCTCGACGAGCTCGCGCACTTCTGCGCCGCGTTCGTCGATGGCACGAGTCGGTTCACCACTGGGCAGTTCGTCGCGTACGCCGGCGGCTGGGTGTA
Source organism: Acidimicrobiales bacterium (assembly GCA_035937605.1). Taxonomy (GTDB): domain Bacteria; phylum Actinomycetota; class Acidimicrobiia; order Acidimicrobiales; family JACDCH01; genus DASUCS01. The sequence goes on from DASZHU010000032.1 coordinate 9,867, forward strand.
GTGACCGCGCGCGTCGACGCGATCGTCGACGTCCGCGACTTCGCTCGCGCGTCGTCGCTCCTTGCTGCGATCTGGGGTTATCCCGCAGGGCATGCACCCATGACGCCCGAAGCACTCCGGGCGCTGATCCACTCGGGCAACTACGTCGCGGGCGCATGGATGAACGGCGAGCTCGTGGCGGCCTCGGCCGGGTGGCTCGGCTTGCACGGCGACGACGCCTTCCTGCACTCGCACATCACCGGAGTCGAGCCCGCGTACCAGGGCGGCGAGATCGGCCTCGCCTTGAAGCGACACCAGCGCACGTGGGCGTTGGAGCGCGGCCTCACCGCGATCGAGTGGACGTTCGACCCGCTGGTGCGCCGAAACGCGTACTTCAACCTCGCCAAGCTGCGCGCCGTGGTCGTCGGCTACGAGGTCGACTTCTACGGCGCGATGAGCGACTCGACGAACGCCGGCGAAGAGACCGATCGGGCCGTGACCCGCTGGTGCCTCGATGCGTCGCCGCCACCCCGCGTGGACGCGGACGGTGCCGCGATCGTGCTGGCCGCGAACGACGACGGGCGGCCGCGCGTCGAGCAGTCCGATGCCGACGTGCTCCGCGCCTGGATTCCGGAGGACTACCTCAGGGATCGGAACGAGTTGACCGGGTGGCGGCGCGCGGTGCGCGACACCGTGGGCGTCGCGATCCGCGCCGGCTATGTGGCGACAGAGATGAGCCGCGATGGCTGGTACACACTGGTCCGAGGCCCCGTATGAAGATCGACGCCGTTGAGCTCCGCCGCATCCGACTGCCGCTCGTCACGCCGTTCCGCACGTCGTTCGGCACGCAGACGGCGCGTGACGTCCTGCTGTGCCGCGTGGTCACGCCGGAGGCCGAGGGGTGGGGCGAATGCGTGGCGATGGAGGAGCCGTTGTATTCGTCGGAGTACGTGGACGGCGCGGCAGCCGTCATCCGCGCGCACCTCCTGCCGCGGTTGTTCGCGCTCGACGAGGTGCGCGCCGCCGACCTCGCCAACCTGTTCGGGGACGTCAAGGGCCACCCGATGGCAAAGGCGGCCATCGAAGCGGCGGTGCTCGACGCCGAGCTGCGGCACACCGGCGTGAGGCTGGCCGATCATCTCGGCGCCGTTCGTGACGCGGTCGACGCGGGGGTCAGCGTCGGGATCATGGGCTCGATCGGCGAGCTCCTCGAAGCGGTCGCCGGCTACCTCGATGAGGGCTACCGCCGTATCAAGCTCAAGATCGAGCCGGGATGGGATCTCGATCCGGTACGCGCCGTGCGGGAGCGGTTCGGTGACGAACTGTTGCTGCAGGTCGACGCCAACACTGCCTACACGATCTCCGATGCGGCCGCCCTCGCCCGTCTCGACCCGTTCGATCTGCTCTTGATCGAGCAGCCTCTCGACGAGGAGGACCTACTCGGTCACGCACGGTTGGCCCGTCTCATCCGCACGCCGGTGTGTCTCGACGAGTCGATCACGTCGGCTCGGGTGGCGGCCGCCGCGATCGAGCTCGGCGCGTGCACGATCGTCAACATCAAGCCCGGTCGCGTCGGTGGCTATCTCGAGGCGCGCCGCGTCCACGATGTGTGCGCGGCGCACGGCGTGCCGGTCTGGTGCGGCGGCATGCTCGAGACAGGAATCGGCCGCGCCGCCAACGTCGCGCTCGCCGCGCTGCCGAACTTCACGCTGCCCGGCGACACCTCCGCATCGAGCCGTTACTTCTCGACCGACGTCACGCGCCCGTTCGTGCTCGAGGACGGAAGGCTGCGCGTTCCCACAGGGCCTGGCATCGGCGTGGAGCCGATCGCCGACGTGCTCGAGTCCGTGACGGTCTCGACCGAGCTCATCGCTGCTTCGTGACGGAGCACGGCGCCCGGGCTGGTCCGGGATCCCCACCGCGGGCCGCCCTACCGCTACGTTGACCGTACGCGCGTGGTAAGGACGGCGGATGGGATTCGTCGAGCGATACGGGTCGTGGGGCGTCGTGTTGGGCGCGTCGGAGGGCTTGGGTGAGGCGTACGCGAGGGGCCTCGCCCGGCGTGGTCTGCACGTGGTCGTGGCGGCACGCCGCGCGGAGCCCGTCCGCGCCGTCGCCGAATCGATCGCGACGAACCACGGTGTCGAGACGCGCGCCGTCACCCTCGACCTCGCCGAACCCACGTTCATCGACGCCCTGCGCGCGACCACTGACGAGCTCGACGTCGGCTTCGTCGTCTACAACGGCGCCGGCGCCTACGTCGGTCCCTTCCTCGACGGCTTGGCGCACGTCGACAACGTGATCGCGGTCAACTGCACGGGGCCGCTCCGCGTGTGCGAGCACTTCGGCAGGCGCTGCATCGAGCGGGGGCGTGGCGGCATCGTGCTGATGGGATCGGCCGCGGGCCTCGCCGGCTCCGCGTTCAACAGCGCGTACGCGGCATCCAAGGCCTTCGACCTCATCCTGGGCGAGTCGCTGTGGGCGGAGTGGCGTGACCAGGGCGTCGACGTGATGACGGTGATCGGCCCGGCAATCGATACGCCGACCTACCGAAGCGCCCTTCCCCCGGACGTCCGCGCGAACATGCCTGCTCCGATGGCGCCCGCCGACCTGGTCGAGGAGGTGCTCGACGCGGTGGGAACCGACCCGTCGTTCATCCCCGGTGACACCAATCGCTCCAACCTCGGCCTTCTCACCGCGCTCCCCAGACGACAACAGGTCGAGCTGATGTCCGCGGCGCAGGCCGAGCTCGCGCACCTGGGTGCGCAGTGACCACGGCGTTGCCCCTCGATCGCCGGTCGGTGTTGTGGCGCGTCAACGGTGAGCCGTTCGTGTTCCTAGGTGGCGGGCGCGCGTTGCTCCTCCAGGTCGCGCACCCGAAGGTCGCCGCCGGCGTCGAGCAGCACTCGAGCTACGTGACCGACCCGTGGGGACGCCTGTTCCGCACGGTCGACGTGATGGCGAAGCTCATGTTCGGCTCACCGAGCGTGTCCGCCGCCCAGGCCGCGCTGCTCGACCGCATCCACCGGCGCGTGACGGGTACGACGGACGACGGTGAGCACTACGACGCGCTCGATCCCGAGCTTCTCGTATGGGTGTGGGCCACCCTGTGCGACACCGCGCTGCTCGTGTACGAGCGCGTGCGCCCTCGGCTCTCGACGGTCGACCGCGACCGCTACTACGCGGAGTGGAAGCTCGTCGCGGCCGCATGTGGCGTGCCCGAAGGCGTCTGTCCCGCGACGTGGACGGACTTCCGTGGGTATTTCGATCGTGTCGTGCTCCACGATCTGCAGGTGACTCCTGCGGCCCGCTCCGTCGCGCACGCCACCATGGTGCCGCCGTTGCCTCGTCCACTCGGCGCGGTCGCGGCGGGGCCCAACCAGCTCGTCGCCGTCGGCTTGCTCCCGCCATCGGTGCGATCGGCCTTCGGCTTCGAATGGGACCGCCGCCGCGCCCGGCAACTGCGTGCGTTCTTCGCGGTGAATCAGGCCATCGCGCGGGTTGCGCCCCGTCGCCTCCGCGAGTCGGGCATGTGGCACCTCGTGCAGCGCAACGAAGAGCTCAAGCTGCCGCGGCTGCGTCGCGTGGGCACCCGATTGACGGCGCGGCGCATGGCGCAGTTCGACCGCCGCGCCAGCTGACGGCGCGGCAGCTACGCGGCGGGAAGCAGGCCGGCCTTGCTCAACAGGCCGGGAACGCGGTGCCACCTTCACGATCTTCACGCGGCCTTTGGGCCTGCGCCATCGTCGCGCAGGGGAAGGCGTCGGGGCGCGCCGGCCGGTGCAGGTGGAAGCCCTGCGCGAGATCGGATCCGAGTTCGCCGAGTGCCTCGAGCACCTCGGCCGTCTCGACGCCTTCGGCAACCACCTTCATGCCAAGGCTGTGCGCGAGCCTGGTCGTGAAGTCGACGATGTTGCGGTCGGTCGGCTCACTGCAGATGTTCGAGACGAACGATCGATCGATCTTCACCTCGTCGAACTGCAACTGCTGTAGGCGCGAGAGCGACGACTCGCCCATGCCGAAGTCGTCGAGGCTCAGCCGCACGCCCAGGCGTGCCAGCGCGGTGAACGTGTCGCGCAGCTCGGTGTTCTCGACGGCGCAGGCGTGTTCGGTGACCTCGACGGTCAGTCGATCGGGTGGGATCTGGTGCCGCTCGAGGGAGTTGGCAACCGCGGCCGGCAGGTCCTTGCCCGCGAACGCCGCGGCGGACACGTTGACCGACACGGGGATGTCGTAGCCCTTGAGCCGCCATGCCGCGCACTGGCCCGTCGCGCGATCGAGGACCAGCTCCGTCACCAGTCCACCGAGGCCGCCCCGCATCGCGATCGCAAGGAAGTCCGCGGGAGGGAGCAGGCCTCGCTCCGGGTGGTTCCAGCGGATGAGTGCTTCTGCGCCACGCACCGAACGGGTGCGGACGTCGAACACGCCCTGGTACTCGAGGAACAGCTGGTCCTCCTCCAGCCCGTGCAGGAGTTCGACCAGTGACGCAATCGACGAGTTGTCGGTGACGGCCATTGTGAGCCCCCAAAACCACAGTTCGTGACTGTTTGCTCACGACTGGTAGTAGTCCTTCTGGGGGAGGGTGTCAATGGTCCGTCCCGGTCCATGCCTGCGATCGTGGGTCCAGGCCGCCGGGCGGACGCCCCTGCTCGCTTCGCGATCCTGACGTAAGGTGCCGCCACCGGCACACGGTTCTCGGCCGAGTGCACGAACGGGGTGGGGGGCACCATGGTTCGAATCCGGTCTGGCATGGCCGTCATGATGGCGGCGGCACTGATCGTCACGGCATGTTCGAGCGACAAGAAGACGGCGGCAACCACGAGCGCGTCGTCCTCGAACGCGCCGCTGACGGCGTCGTTCCGTGGGATCACGGCGACCGAGATCAAGATCGGCGTCGTGGTCGTCGACTTCAAGTGCATTGCTCAGTTCGTCGACTTCACGCAGGGCGACGCGCAGAAGATCCTCAACTCGCTCGTCGACAACATCAACAAGAACGGCGGAATCGACGGACGTCAGGTGAAGACGGTGTTCAAGAGCCTGTGCCCGCTGAACCCTCAGGACACCGCGGCGGCGTGCACGTCGTTCACCGACGACGAGCAGGTGTTCGCCGTGATCGGGATCTACGACACGCCACCATCCGACGGGAGCCAGCAACTCTGTGTCGCGAAGGACAAGAGCACCGTCCTCATCGATGAGCTCACGACCGGCAAGACGATCGCGGGCGCGACGCCCGGATTGTTGCTGACACCCCACATCGCGCCCGAACGCCAGCTCAAAGCGCTGCTGGCATTGCTCAAGCAGAAGAACACGCTGAGCGGCAAGACCGTGGCGTTGTTGGCCGACCAGAACAACCAGGACACCGCGCAGAAGAGCTTGAAGGACTTCGCCACCGCCTCGGGCGTGAAGACCGGTGACACCGCCGTGCTCACGATCACCGGCACCGACACCACCGCCGCCCAGACGCAGCTCGACAGCTTCATCGAGAAGTGGCGACAGCAGGGCGTGAACGCACTCGTCATGTCCGGCCTGCTGGTGTCGGCCAAGCAGTTCGTCGAGAAGATCAGGGCGGCCCTCCCCGACATCACGCTGATCAGCGACGACTCCGGCAGCGGCGCGCAGGCCAACGACGAGGTGAAGGCGGGCAAGACGCCCAACCCCTACGAGGGGATGATCACGTTGAGCGGCTTGAACGACGACGAGACCTTCCAGCTTCCGGCCGTGCAAGCGTGCGTGAAGGCCTACCAGGACGCCACCGGTGAGACCGTCGTGGCGCCGAAGGACCTCAAGCCCGGGCCCGATGGCAAGACGACCAGGACGTTCGAGGGGCTCGAAGACCGCTGCAACGAGCTGAGCATCCTCAAGCAGGTGCTCGAGAAGGCCGGCCCCAACCCCACCAACGACTCGTGGATCGCCGCGGTCAACAACATGGGCAAGCTCAAGGTCCCG
>DASZHU010000033.1:0-6643 GCA_035937605.1 Acidimicrobiales bacterium
GCTGCGCCGGTGGGATCAGGTCGCACTTCCCTGACGACGCGTCGGCGCACACCGCGTCGCCGAACAGCTTGCGCATCTCCACAGCCGTGAGGTTCATGCGCGGCGGCTGGCCTTCAGGTGCCTTGCCGTAGTTCTCGAACGAGAACCCGTCCGTCTCGGGACGGAAGCCGTCGTCGGCGACCAACGGGCCCGTGGGGGTGTAGCCGGCCTGGCTCGGATCGCCCGCGCTCAGCGTGCCAGGGTCGGCCTTGGGAGCAGCAGAGCTCGACGCCGGAGGGGAGGCCGACGACTTCGCCGCCGAGTTGCTTCCGCTACTGCATGCCGACCCGATGATCATGAGAACGACCGCGCATGTCGCGAGTCGCCCGGCGAACGTCTTTGTCATTGCACTCCACTGTCTCGAAACGTTCCAGCGCCGCCGGCGACGGTACCGCAGCGCCAGGACGGCGCCGGTGATCGCTCAGTTCAGGTTCTGGCCGTGGTCGTGAGCCGCGGCGCGCAGGCGGTCGAGCTCCGCCCGACTGATCGTGACGGTGTCGTCCGCCGGGGTGCTCTCCGGTGCGGGATCGATCGCGGGCGGTGGCGGGGCCTCGGCGGCACGAGCCGTTGGGTCGCTCGCCTCGTGGAACTCGCGCTTGGCCAGTCCCAGCGACCGGGCCAGCTCGGGAACCTTCTTCCCGCCGAACAGCAGCACGACGACCGCGAGGATGATCAACGCCTCCGGTCCCTCCAGGACTCCGAACAAGTTGGCGACGATCATCAGGAACCTCCCAGGTGAGAGAACTCTACAGGGCCGGATCTCCGCCGATCAGCAGCGGCTCGTCGCCGGGCGGGCGTGCATCGGACGCTCGATGCCGGCGAGCATCAACTCGCGCGCCGGACCGAATGACAGATCGCTGGCGGAGTCGGCGAGATCGGCGACGACCGCAGAGGTGAGCACCTCGTCGGATTCGGCGGCATCACAGAGCCGGCACGCGACGCTGACGTTGCGGCCGACCACGTCCTCCCCGTCGCGCTCGACCTCGCCCGCGTGTACGCCCACCCTGGCCTGAAGGGCGAAGGCCGGGTCGGCGGCCCGCTCCTTCGCCAGGCGGGCTTGGAACGCGACGGCGAACTGCACCGCGCGGCGGGGACTGTCGAAGGTCAGCAGCAGACCATCGCCCCGGGTCTTGATCTCCGTGCCGCCGTGTGCAGATGCCTCGGCCCGAGCCATCGCGTAGTGCTCGCGCAGCACGGTGCGCCACCGTTGATCGCCGAGAGAGTCGGCCATCCGCGTGGAACCGACGATGTCGGTGCACACGACGGTAACGAGGCCGCCCGCCTCGACCCGGCGCGATGAAGAGTGTGGAGGCGGCGTCGGCAACCAGTGGGGAACGTCGATGATCTCGTCGGGAGGTTCGGGCTCACCGGGCTGACGCGGTGGCCTGCTGTGCACGGTGATCGTGCCCCAGATCCCATAGCCGCGCAGCCGGATCGTCGGTGCGCCACGCAGCGGCTCCACGCGCGACACGCGGTTGCTGCGCCCGCCCATGAACATGAATCCGCTGAAGTCGACTGGGATTCCCTCGGGCACGGTCACGTGCACGCTGCCCATCAGGGCCCATGCGGTGATGTCGACCTCGTCGCTGTCCAACGTGGCATCGCGTAGGTCGATGTGGATCCCTCCCATCAGTGCCATCGCACCGACTCGTCGGTCCGCACGCCAACGGCCGCGCTGGTGCTCTCCGCCCATGATCGCCACGATCCACCGGCGTCGTCGTGGCGGTCGATCGGTCGACGGCGTCGCCTCGGCCGCAGCTCGGGCCGCGGTCGTCGCGACAACCGGCAGCCGAAGATCGTGCGTGATGTCGTCCAGTTGGCCGCGCGTGATCGCGGCCCACGCCTCGCCGGATCGCTCCGAGAACTCGTCGAGGGTCAGCTGACCGTCGGCGCACGCCGTCGAAAGCGCGTCGACGAGGGCTCGTCGCTCCGCGTCCGTGGCCCGGATGTCGCGTCCCTCCACCGCACCATCATTCACGAAATCGGCCGGGCTCTGTCGGGTGGTTGCCTAGCGTTCAGAGGTGCGTACACGCCCTGCCGGGCCCGCGGACTCCCGGCTCGTGGTTGCCCTCGAGCGCGGCTGGGGGATCGAAGCGACGTCGATCTCGTACCTGCCGGTGGGAGCAGGCAGTCATCATTGGCGCGTAGCGGATCGGCAGGATCGAACGTGGTTCGTCACGGTCGACGAACTACGCGTGAGGCGCGCCGATCCGGGAGAGTCGTGCACCGAGGTGTTCGATCGCCTCAACGCCGCGCTCGCGACTGCGCACGCGCTCGCACAAGCCGGTGCCGACTACGTCGTCGCGCCGATCGCCGCGCGTGCTGGCGAGGTCGTCGTTCGCCTCGATGACGAGTGGGCGATGGCTGTCTATCCGCGGGTCGAGGGGGAGACCTTCGGAGGCGGTCAGGCTCGACCCGTGGCGGAGCGGTTGGAGGTGGTGGAGCTGATCGCCCGACTCCACGCCGCCACGCTGTCCGAGCGCCTGCCGACGCGTGCCGACGACTATCAACTGCAGAACCGCGCCGATCTCGAGGCGGCGATCGTCGATCCAGGCCATCACATTGACGTCGGTCCGTACTCGGGAGCTCTTGCCGATCGGCTCGCGGAAGATCGGCCGGTGATCGTCGACATGCTCGCGGAGTACGACGATCTCGTCACCGCGGCGCGTGCGTACTCCGATCGCCGGGTGTTGACGCATGGCGAACCGCACGCGGGCAACACCATGCGCACCTCGACCGGCTGGATGCTCGTCGACTGGGACACCGCGCTGCTCGCGGCGCCCGAGCGCGACATGTGGCTCCTCGAGCCAGGAGACGGACTCGCGTCGGCCACCTACACCGACCTGACCGGGATCGATGTGATAGCCGAGCTGCTCGCACTGTTCAGTCTCCGTTGGGACCTCACTGATCTGGGCATCGACGTGGCGCGTCTTCGCGGGGCGCACGCGAATACTGCCGACGACGCTCGATCGTGGGACGGCGTCTTGCAGGTACTCGGCCGGCGTCGGGCAGGGGACGTCGTTCCCCCGGCCGCCTGGCGCTGACTTCGTCCTCAGGGGCCGCGCGGAGGGCTACACGAGGCGGGTGACGGGCACACTGCTCGAACCCCGAGTGTCGGAGTGAGCGATCCATGGCCGTGCTCCTCGCCGTTGTCGTGATTGTCGTGCTCGTCGCCGCGCCCATTGCCGTGTGGGTTCGGCGCGGCGACGGTTTCGGCCGGCAGGTGGCAGAGTTCGATGCGGGCCTGCAGGCGCTGCGTCGCGCATCGATGCGATCACCGCGGTCGACGCTCTGACGCCGTAGCGGGTTGCGGTCGAGAGCCCGCCCGCCGTCATCGAACCGCGGATACGGTCCCGGTGATGCGACGAGCGGTGTGGTCCGAGACGGGTCTCGACGTGGTCGAGCGCGAACCGGGTCCGCTCGAGGCCGGCTGGGTTCGATTGCAGGTCGAGGCCTGCGGGATCTGCGGCTCCGATCTCCACTTCTGGCACGGCCACCTTCGCCGCCCCCTCGCTACCGCGCCGGGACACGAGCTGGCGGGAACGATCGTCGACGGCCCGGCGGGGCTCGCAGACGTTCGCTATGCGGTGTCGCCCAACGTCACGTGCGGAACGTGCGAGTTCTGCACCACGGGACGGACGAATCTGTGTGGCCGTGGCGGACCGGGCCTCGGGCTCGGGCGCGACGGCGGACTGGCCGACCTGGTGGACGCGCCCGCCGCGAACCTCGCCCCGATCCCCGACGGTGTCGATGCCATCACCGCCTCCTTGACCGAACCGCTTGCTGTGACGGTGCGGGGCGTCGGCCTCGGGCAGCTCGGCCCCGACAGCGCGGTGCTCGTACTCGGAGCGGGCACCATCGGCTTGTGCGCGGCGCTTGTCGCGCGCGATCGCGCCGCTCACGTCGCCGTCACCGCACGCCACCCGCATCAGCAGGCGGCGGCGCGGCAACTCGGCGTGACGGTGCTGCGCGAAGACGAAGCGATCGCGTGGGGCAAGGAGCATCGGCCCGATGTCGTCATCGAAAGCGTCGGCGGCGCGGCCGACACCGTGGACGACGCCATCCGCGTGGTCCGTCGCGGCGGTCGCGTCGTCATTCTCGGTTCGTTCAGCGCACCGAAGGCCGTCGACCTGCAGCGGATGATGATGAAGGAGGTCGCGCTCATCGGCTCGTTCTGTTACGGCGACGGCGGACGCGAGCCCGAGTTCAGGACCGCGGCCCGACTCACTGGGCGCTGGCGCGACGAGCTGCGCGCGCTCACGACGCACCAGTTCCCGCTCGACGACGTGACCGCCGCGTTCGAGACCGCCGGCGACAAGGCGAGCGGCGCGATCAAGGTCACGCTCGTCCCGTAGCCCTTGGGTCGCGTTCCCGACGGTCCACCCGCGATCTGGCGCACTTCGGCTGAGCCGCACGCCCCAAACCCGTCGTTCGGGACACAGGCCAGATATCACGCACGCATCATCCGACCCTCTCCGTCGCTCCGAACACCGCACACGACAACCAGGGAGGGAACTGATGGGCGAGGTATCACGTCGCGCGTTTCTCGCGTCGGGTTCCGCCGGGGCAGTGGCCATTGCGGGCGTTGCATCCGGAGGACTCGGGGCGATCGGCTTGGTGGCGGGTGAGGAAGGCGAGCTCACCCCCGCAGAGATCGACGCGGTCGCTGCACCGATGATGCTGCACGTGCGGGACGCTGCGGCGGGAGAGGTCGAGATCCTCTTCGAGGACCAGTCGCTCGTCGTGACCGACAAGACGCTCGTGGCCAAAGTGCTGCGCGCCACACGGTAAGGCATCGACAATGTCATCACATCGTGAAGCACCATCGATCGCGAAGGATCCGGTCGCGGACAGCACCGACGCCTACGCGTTCGTCACGCCCAACTCGCCGGGAACCGTGACGATCATCGCCAACTACCTCCCGGCCGAGCTGCCCGCCGGCGGGCCGAACTTCTATGAGTTCGGCGACGACGTGTTGTACGAGATCAACATCGACAACGACCGCGACGGTCTGGCCGAGATCACCTACCAGTTCACCTTCACCAACGCGATCACGAACACCACCACGTTCCTCTACAACACCGGACCGATCCTGTCGCTGGACAGCCCCAACTGGAACCGCCGCCAGACGTACACCGTGACGCGGGTCGACCACAGGACGGGAGCATCCTCGCTGGTCGCCAGTGGGCTGACGTGTCCTCCGTGCTTCGTCGGACGCCGATCGACGCCCGACTACGACTCGCTGGCGGCGGCGGCGGTGCACTCGTTGCCCGGCGGCGTGCAGGTCTTTGCCGGGCAGCGTGCGGACGCGTTCTTCGTGGACCTCGGGTCGATCTTCGACCTCGGCGCGTTGCGACCGTTCCAGAGCGCGCACGCCGTCCCGATCCCGCTGCCGGGCATCAGCAACGAGGGCGTCGACACGCTGCGGCACTCGAACGTGCACACCATCGCGATCCAGGTGCCGATCGGATCGTTGACGAGTGATGGCACGGTGCCGTCCGACCCCATGTCGGCGGTGTCAGTGCTTGGGATCTGGACGGCCGCCAGCCGTCAAAAGGGGAGCGTGCTCGACGGCCAGGGTGGGCACACCGAGGCCGGGCCGTGGGTGCAGGTGTCACGACTGGGCAATCCGTTGTTCAACGAGGTGATCGTTGCGATGGACCACAAGGACCATTGGAACGCGGTCACGCCCGATCAGGACTCGCAGTTCGCGCAGTACGTCGCGCAGCCGGAGCTGGCCAAGCTGCTGCCGGTCCTCTACCCGAACGTGTTCCCCAACCTCAAGGCGTACACGAAGGACAGAGCGGACCTGCTCGCCATCCTGTTGACCGGCATCCCTGCCGGCATCGTCCCCGGCTTCCAGAACTCCACGGGCTCGGTGCAAGCGGACATGCTCCGCCTCAACGTCGCGATCCCGCCGACCTCGAACCCGAACCGGCTCGGCCTGGTGGGCGGCGACGCCGCCGGCTTCCCCAACGGGCGCAGGCTCATGGACGATGTCGTGACGATCGAGCTGCGAGCGATCGCCGGTCTTACGATCCCGCTCGTGGATCCGTCGTTCACCCCCGACGCGGCTGCGTCCGCGATCGAGGACGGGACCTTCAACCCGACCGAACGCATCCAGCTCGATGCGTTCCCGTTCATCGGTCCGCCGCACAGCGGCTACCGCGTGCCGGCCTAGCGCCATGCACGCGCACGACCACTATCACCTACCCGCGGATCCGCACGTGCACGATGGGCCTGGTGAGATCCCCGTGCTCGACATCGGCGATGACGTCGGCGCGTTGCTCGTGTACCTCGATGGTCCGACCCCGAGCGGCGAGCTCCACGCTCGTCCGCTCGGCGAACCGGGCGCACGCTTCCACACAGGAGTCCACGCTCGGGAGCTCGTCTCGGACACGACGCACGTCGCGCTGTATCCAGAGATAAGGCGCGGGACTTACGAGATCCTCGATGCCGACTTCGAGCCATTGGCCGTCGTCGATATCGACGGGGGAGCCGTCACGGAACTGGACCTCCGCGCGTAGTGGCGGCCGAGGTGGTTCTCGCCGCGATCGGCGCCGAGGGTCTTCGCCTCGGTTTGATCGCGGCGAGCTTCGGCTTC
>DASZHU010000034.1:0-1831 GCA_035937605.1 Acidimicrobiales bacterium
CAGGAAGTCGAGCAGCCGGAACAGCCCTACGCCCGACAGCGCGCCGGAGATGGAGCCGAGCCCGCCGATGACTGCGAAGGAGAACACCTCGATGGACATGTCGGGCTTGAACGTGCCCTGTCCGGCTCCGCCGAGGGTCACGACGTACAGCGCGCCCGCGAGGCCGGCGATGCAGCCGGAGAGCACGAAGGTTTGCAGCTTGACGCGAGTCGTGGGCACGGCGAGCGCCGCGGCAGCACGTTCGTTGTCGCGCGTGCCCACCACGACGCGTCCGGCGCGGGACCGGCGCACGGCACGTACCACCATGATGCCGAGCGCGAGCGCGAGCACGCAGAAGTAGAAGGTGACCCACTGGCTGTCGAGCTCGAATCGCTTCCACAGCACGGGCCGTTGGATCCGGTCGGGCACGAGGTTCGGGAAGTTGACGGGGTTGAGGAAGTACGAATCGAGCGCGACTGCGAACGCGATCGTCGTGACCGCGAGATACAGGCCGCGGATGCGCAACGCCGGCAGGCCGATCAGCACCGCGACGATCGCGCCGACGGCGACGGCTGCGAGGGTCGCGACGAAGACGTCGACGTTCCAGTGCAGCATCAACTCGCCCGCGGTCATCGCTCCGACGCCGACGATGCCGAACTGACCGAGACTGATGTTGCCGCCCCATCCGGTGAGCACGACGAGCGACAGCGCGACGAGCCCCCACACCACTGCGAAGCTCATCGACACGACCGTGCTCGGTTGCGAGGCGAGAGGGATGACGAGCAGCGCGAGCCCGCCCGCCACGGCGAGGGCCCAACGGACGCCGCGGACCTCGGGCAACCGACGCAACACCGACGGGATCGGTTTCAAGTTCCCCGCGCCGTCCCAGCTGCTCTCGTCAGTCTCGGCGCGCGCCGTTCGTTCACGCCGCAGCAGGAGGGCGCCCAGGATCACGACGAGGAACGTCACGTCGAAGATCGACTCCGCCGTGACGTTCCACCGGATCGTCCACTCGGCGATGCCGAGGCCGATGCCGGCGAAGAGCGCGATCGGGAACGACTTGAACCTCGCGATCACGGCGACCGCGAGGCCGGGGAGGATCGCGGTGGCGCTGAGCCCCGGATCCGGGGTGATGCCCGTGAACGGAACGCGCGTGATGTAGGTGATGGCAGCGAGCCCACCCGCGACGCCCCACACGAGCGTCTGCAGGCGGCGCACGGGAACGCCAAGCAACAGCGCGCGGTCCTCGTTCTCGGCAGCGGCGCGCACGGCGCGGCCGGCGTCGGTCCGCATGAGGAACCACCCGAGGGCGGCGAGGACCGCCGGTGCGATCGCCAGCAGGAAGATGTGGTCGCCGCGCAGCGGGTAGGGCCGGATGAATACGCTGCCGCTCAGCGGTGTGTCGATGTTGCCGAGCAACGTGTCGGTGCCGAGGCCGACGCCGATCGCGAGACCCAACGCGCCGAGGATCTGCGCCAGGCCGATGGTGGCGACGGTGAGCACGAGACGCGACGAGCGCGCGAATCGGCGGATCACGAGCACCTCGATCGCCGCGCCCGTCGCGAACCCGATGGCCACGCCGAGGGCGATGGCGATCCAGTAGTTCCAGCCCCTCGCGACGAACAGGCCGACCGTGAAGGCGCCGGGCATCGCGCCCATGGCCCCGCAGGCGAAGTTCACGATGCGCGTCGTGCGATAGATCAGGATGAGGCCCATCGCGAGCAGCGCGTACGACGTGCCGTACACGACCCCCTGCACGACGACGCCGAGCGGTATCCACTCGCGCAGCGGCGAGCTCGGGGGCAGGCTGCACACGATGTACGCGGCGACAACACCCGCCGTGATCTGCGTC
>DASZHU010000035.1:0-4363 GCA_035937605.1 Acidimicrobiales bacterium
GTCCATCGAGTTCGTGTGCAACGACTGGGTGCCGCCGAGCACACCGGCCAGCGCCTCGATCGCGGTACGCGCGATGTTGAGCTCGGGCTGTTGCGCGGTGAGCGAGACCCCTGCGGTCTGCGTGTGGAAGCGCAGCTGCAACGAACGCTCGCCGCGGGCCCCGTAGCGCTCGCGCATCCACCGCGCCCAGATGCGGCGGGCGGCACGGTACTTGGCGATCTCCTCGAAGAAATCGAGGTGTGCGTTGAAGAAGAAGCTGAGCCGCGGCGCGAACGCGTCGACCTCCAGGCCGGCGCGCTGGGCGAGCTCGACGTACGCGAACCCGTCCGCCAGCGTGAAGGCGAGCTCCTGCGCGGCGGTCGAGCCCGCCTCGCGGATGTGGTAGCCGGAGATGGAGATCGGGTGCCACCGCGGCATCTCGGTCGCGCAGAACGCCATCGTGTCGCGCACGAGCCGCATCGACGGCCGGGGTGGGAACACGAATTCCTTCTGCGCGTGGAACTCCTTGAGGATGTCGTTCTGCAACGTGCCCCCGAGGCATTGCCGTTCGACGCCCGACTTCTCGGCGACGGCCACGTACATCGCCAGGAGCACCGCCGCCGGGGAGTTGATCGTCATCGACGTGGTGACGGCGCCCAGGTCGATCCCCGCGAACAGGTCCTCCATGTCGGCGAGGGTGTCGATCGCGACCCCACATTTGCCGACCTCACCGTCGCTGTGCGGATCGTCGGAGTCGCGGCCCATCAACGTCGGCAGGTCGAACGCGGTCGACAGCCCGTCGCCGCCAGCGGTCAGGATGTCGTGGAACCGCCGGTTGGTGTCGACAGCCGTGCCGAATCCGGCGAACATCCGCATCGTCCACAACTTCGACCGGTACATCGACGCGTACGGCCCGCGGGTGTACGGGTACTGACCGGGGAACTCTCCGTCGTCCGGCCCGTAGACGGGAGCGACGGGAACGCCCGACATCGTCGTGAACTCGGCGTCGCGCGCCGACGACTGCTCGAACGCTCGCGCCCATTCCTGTCGCTTGCTCATCCGCCTTTAGTATCGCCGGATGGCGCCCGACAAGCAGGTCCCGGACAGGAACTTCGCGCTCGAGCTCGTGCGGGTCACCGAGGCGGCGGCGCTCGCTGCGGCCCGCTGGATGGGCCTCGGCGACAAGAACGGCGCCGACGGCGCGGCCGTGGAGGCGATGCGCGTGATCCTGCAGACCGTGCCGATGGACGGCATCGTCGTGATCGGAGAGGGTGAGAAGGACGAAGCGCCGATGCTCTACAACGGTGAGCGCATCGGCGACGGCACGCCTCCCGAAACCGACATCGCGGTCGATCCGGTGGAAGGTACGACGCTCACGTCACTCGGGCGCGGGAACGCCATCTCCGTCATTGCAATGAGTGAGCGCGGCTCGATGTTCGATCCCGGCCCGTGCGTGTACATGGAGAAGATCGCCGTCGGACCCGAGGCGGCCGGGGTGGTCGACATCACGGCGACGCCGACCGAGAACCTGCAAGCCGTGGCCAAGGCGAAGGGCGAGTCGGTGCGCGACGTGACCGCCGTGATCCTCGATCGCGAGCGGCACGGCGATCTCATCGCCGAAGTCCGTGCCGCGGGCGCTCGCATCCGTCTCATCCAGGACGGCGACGTGATCGGCGCAGTGTCCACGGCGTGGCCCGACACGGGCGCCGACATCCTGTTCGGCATCGGGGGGACACCGGAAGGAGTGATCGCCGCGACGGCAATGAAGTGCATGGGCGGCGAGATCCAAGGACGGCTGTGGCCGCGCAACGAGGACGAACGCGCCGCCGCGCTCGCGGCGGGCTACGACCTCGACCGCGTGCTGTTCACGAACGACCTCGTGCAGGGCGACAACTGCTTCTTCGCCGTCACGGGTATCACCGATGGAGAGGTGCTCAAGGGCGTGCACTACGACAGCCGTGGAGCGACCACCCAGTCGCTCGTGATGCGGTCGAAGTCCGGCACCGTCCGGCTCGTGAACGCCCGCCACCGCCTCGACAAGCTGAAGCACTACAGCTCCATCGAGTTCTCCTGACCGAAGCAACGCTCGTGCATTGACACGGCCGCTGGCCGGTGCCAAGGCACGACGGTCGCGAAATCAGGGGACGAGGAGGCCGCGGCGGCGGCGGATGCTGCGCTCGACGCCGGCGAAGAACACCGCGTCGACGAAGATCCCGATCATCAGGATCACGATCATCGACGCCATGAGCGCCGGCATGTCGTTCGTGTCGCGTGAGTTCTGCATCAACACCCCCACGGTGAGATGCCCGGGGATGATCACCAGCAGCTCCCCCGCCATCAGGCTGCGCCACGCGAAGGCCCAACCCTGCTTGAGGCCGCCGATCACGTTCGGGAGCGCGGCCGGCAGCGTGACGAACCGGTACATCGCGAGGCGCTTTGCTCCCAGCACGCGGCCGGCGCGTAGGAAGAGCGGGGGTACCTGATCGATGCCGGAGATGAGGCCGTTGGCGATCGACGGCGCCGCGCCGAGCACGACCACGAACATGATCGCAGCTTCCGTCTTCTTGAAGACGATCAGCGCGAACGGGAACCACACCACCGACGGCATCGTCTGCAGACCGGTGATGAACGAGCCGAACGCGGACCGCAGCACGCGGCTGCGCGACACCGCGAGCCCCACCACCACCCCGAGAACGAGCGCGACCGCGTAGCCCTTCGCCGCTCGTTGCAGCGTGAGCCCGATTGCCGGGACCAACTTGCCGCTCGTGAACTGGTCGCGAAGCTCGGCAAACACCGTGGCGGGTGCCGGGATCACGTAGTCGGGCTTCCAGCCCGACCACACGACGAGCTGCCACACCCCGAGCGCGATCACGGTCGCGGCGAGCTTGGGCCACGCGGCCCGCCAGAACCGTCGGCCGCGTGTGGTCGTCGTTCGGTCGGCGAGCTCGAGGGCGTCGAGCCCGGCGAGCTCCTCCTGCAACCGCTCGTGGCGAACCTCAAGCATGGCGCCGGACCTCCTCGCGCAGCCGATCGGTGACGGTGCGGGCCAGCCCCGACACCTCCGGCGAGTCGATGCGGCGAGGGCGCTCGATGTCGACCGGGAACTCGTCAACGACACGACCCGGTCGCGACGACAGCAGCACGACACGATCGGCCAGACGAGCGGCCTCGCGAACGTTGTGCGTGACGAACAGCACGGTGAACGACCGATCGACCCACAGTCGCTCGAGCTCGTCGTGTAGGAGGTCGCGGGTCATCGCGTCCAGCGCGCCGAACGGCTCGTCCATCAGCAGCACGTCGGCATCCTGCGCGAAGGCGCGGGCGAGCGCCACGCGTTGCCGCATGCCACCCGACAGCTCGTGGGGACGGCGGTCGGCGAAGCCCTCCAGGTGCACCGACCGCAGCAGCTCGGCGGCCCGCTCGCGGCGCGCACGACGGCCGAGGTCGTTACCCGGACGGAGCCGGAGAGCCAGCTCGACGTTGCCGGACACCGTCAGCCACGGGAACAACGCCGCCTCCTGGAACATCAACGCGGCGCGGCCGTCGACCCGCACGTTGCCGCCCGACGGCTCGTCGAGGCCGGCGACGAGGTTCAGCAGGGTCGACTTTCCACACCCCGAGGCGCCGACCAGGCACACGAACTCGCCGCCTTGCACGTCCAGGCCCAGGCGATCGAGCGCGACCACGGTGCTGGCACCGGTTCCGAACACCTTGGAGACCTCGCGAACCGACAGAGCCGCGAGCGGTTGAGGCGGCGACGTGGGTACGGCAGACGGGACCGCCGTACCCGCGCCCACGAACGTGTCCGGTGCCATCTAGAGCCCCCGTACGGCTGGCTGCCCGAGATCGGACAGCACCTTGTTCACCAACGACAGGTCGTAGATCCCGTCGAGCTTCGTGTCCTTCAACAGCCCCGCGTCGTACGCGTCTTGCGCGTTCTTCTCCAGCGACGAAGCGATCGGGTCGAGCGTGAAGGTGAGGTTCTCGAATGCCGCAGTGACGACTGCGTCCTTCAGCGGCTTGCCGCTCACCTTGGCAATGCCGTCGTTCGTCACCTTCTGCGCGTCGGCCGGGCTGTCGGTGATGAACGTGATCGCGTCCGCCTCACCTTTGATCAGGCCGAGCACCGCGTCGGGATGGGCGTCGAGGAACTTCTTGGCCACGATGAGATGCGTGGTGACGAACCTGCCGTCCGGCCACAACGCTCGCTCGTCGACGAGCAGCCTGGCCCCGCTCTCCTGCTGCAACCTCGTGAGGAACGGCTCGGGCACCCAGGCGCCGTCGATCTGGCCGGACGCGAACTGCGTCAACGTGTCGGCGTTCGCCTGCGGGACGACCGAGACGTCGCCACCACCGGTGGTGTCCGCGGACAATCCCTGCGACT
>DASZHU010000036.1:0-17712 GCA_035937605.1 Acidimicrobiales bacterium
GTCGGCGACTTCCTCGTCGCGAAGGCGGCCGACCTCGCCCGGCTCGGCTACGTCGTGTTGTGTCCCGACGTGTTCTGGCGCGTGCAGCCCGGCGTCGCGCTCGCTCACGACGAGGCCGCGCTCGGCGAGGCATTCGGATACGTGACGCGGTACGTCGAAGAGGTTTCCGACGCCACGAAGATCTCCGACCTCAGCGCCGCCCTCGATCATCTGCGCTCGCTCCCCGAGGTCGCCGGCAACAAGGTCGCGGCGATGGGCTACTGCCTGGGCGGGATGCTCGCGTTCGAGCTCGGCTGCCACGCCGAACCCGACGCCGTCGTGTCCTACTACGGGTCGACGATCGCCGATCGCCTGTCGGAGGCCGAGAACCTCACGTGCCCGATCATCTTCCACTTCGGTGGCAACGATCCGTTCATTCCGAACGAGCAGGTCGATGCGATCCGCGCCCACCTCGACGACCGTCCGAATGTCGAGATCCACGTGCAGCACCAGGCCGGCCACGCGTTCGAGAACTTCCTGGCCGCGCAGTTCCACAATCCCGCCGCGGCGGCGTCGTCGTGGCCGTTGACCGTCGACTTCCTCTCACGCGAACTGAAGTAAGCGCACTGGTCGATCGAGCCCTCACCGAGGTCACCGCGCGGGCCGACCTCGTCGTCGACGACGAACAGCGATGGTCGAGCGCGGCCTTGCTCGAACGCGTCGCGGTGGTGGCGGGTGGCTTGCACTCCGTCGGCGTCGGCGCGGGCGACGCCGTGTGCTGGCAACGGCCCAACGTGGCGGACGGCGTCGTGCTGTACCGCTCGTGCTGGCGCCTCGGTGCCGTCCCCGTGCCCATCCATCACCTTGCCGGGCCGCGCGATCGCGAGCGGGTGATCGAGACCGTCGCCCCGACGTTCGTGGTCGGCGACGACCTTCCGACCGGCGACGCGATCACGACGATCTGCGACGAGGACGGCCCCGGCGTCGTGCTGTTCACGTCAGGGTCGAGCGGCACGCCGAAGGGGGTCGTGCACACCCGCGGCGCGCTCGCCTACAAGGCCCGACTCATGGCCGAGATGCACGGCCTGACCGCCGAGGACTCGATCCTGATGCCCGCACCGTTGGCCCACATCTCGGGTCTGCTCAACGGCGTCACGCTGCCGGGCGTCGTCGGGATGAAGACGGTGTTGATGGCGAAGTGGGAGCCGGCGGCCGCGTTGCGCCTCATCGAGCGTGAACGCATCACGTTCATGATCGGACCGCCGACATTCTTCGTCGGGATGATGAGCGACCCGTCGTTCTCGAGCGCGGCGGTGCGGAGCCTTCGTCTCGTGTCGTCGGGCGGGGCGGGCGTCACGCCAGCGTTCGTCGACCGCGCGAGCGAGGCGTTCGACTGCGTGGTCAAGCGCACGTATGGCTCCACCGAGGCTCCGACTGTCACCACCAGCCGCCCGGGGGACGATCGTGAGCGCGCGCGCACGACCGATGGACGACCGACGGGAGCGGTCGAGCTGCGCGTGGACGAGGTGACGGGTGAGCTGCTCGTGCGCGGCCCCGAGCTCTTCACGGGCTACCTCGACCAAGCGCAGACCGACGCGGCGTTCACCTCCGACGGGTTCTTCCGCACCGGCGACATCGGGCGACTCGACGACGGCTGGCTCACGATCACCGGCCGCCTGAAGGACATCATCATCCGCGGCGGCGAGAACGTCGCCGTCGCAGAGGTCGAAGGCGCCCTCGAGCTCCACCCCGCGGTCGCGCACGCGGTCGTGATCGGCGTACCCCACGAGCGGTTGGGCGAACAGGTCGTCGCCTTCGTGCAGCTCACCGCAGGCGCTCGCTTCGATCTCGACGAGTGCCGCCGCTCGTTCACCGAGCAGGGCCTCGCGCGGTTCAAGACACCGGAGCACGTGGTCGTCGTCGACGAGATCCCGATGATGGCGGCCGGCAAGCCCGACCGCGACGCGCTACGCCGACTCCTCTAACGCGGCGCGACGATCCGCGTGAGCGTCGCCACGAGTTGCTCCACGGTGGCAACGGTCGAGTCGAGCTCTCCGTCGTACCGCACGAGGTCGTGCACGACTGCGGTCTGGGCCCGAGCCAGACCGGGCTCGCGGTCAGACCTCGCCCGCTCGCGTGCCTCGACCACCTCGAGGTCGCATCGGACCGCGACCCAGGTGATGTCGAGACCCTCGAGCGCGTCCTCCCAATCCCGAGCGGCGTCGGCGTCGAACGTCACCTCGTCGACGACGACCGGCAGCCCCGCGCGGGCCGTCGCGGCAACTGCCCGGCGATAGCCCGCCAGCAGCCGCCGGCCGACCTCGCCGACGCGCACCTGCACACCGGTGGACGATGCCTCGAATCGAATGCCGTCAGCTGCGAAGGGCCCATGGTGAACGCCGACGTCGAACCATTGGTGCGGCAGCCGGGCGAGGAAGTCGTCGATGCCCATCACGACCCAGCACTCCCCCGCGGCGCCGCGTTCGTCGCGGAAGCGCTCGGCGATCGTGGTCTTCCCCGAGCTCGACGCCCCGTTGAGGATGACCACTCGGCCTGGCGCCGTCATCGGCCGTCGGCGCGCATCAGAGGACGGACTCGCCCGCCTCCACTCGCGGCCGAAGCAGCTGCGTGAGACGCGTGCGGTGTACCACGGCATCGCCGAACGCGAGCTGGTCGAGTTGCGCGCGCTTCAGGAACAGGTGCACGTCGTGCTCCCAGGTGAAGCCGATGCCGCCGTGCACCTGCAACGCCGACGCCGAGACCCGTTTGGACGCGTCGGAGCACCACGCCTTCGCCGTCGAGGCCGCCACCGACTGCTCGGGATGAGCGGCGGACACGCACCATGCGGCGTAGTAGACGGCGGACCGCATGCCCTCCACGTCGACGAGCATGTCGGCCAGCCGGTGCTTCACGGCTTGGAAGCTGCCGATGGGCTTGTCGAACTGAACGCGGTCCTTCGCGTACTCGACCGACAGGTCGAGCAGGCGCTGCGCGCCACCGAGAAGCTCCGCAGCGTATGCGGTGGCCCCACGATCGACGAACTCGCGAACGGCGTCGGGCCCTCCGAGCACCGTCGCGTCGGCGGCCGCGGCAGGGTCGAGCCAGCCGACCTCACGGGTGATGTCCATGGCCGGCTCGCGGGAGCACGCCGGTTCGAACGCGACGAGCTCGTCACCGCGCACGCACACGGCCACTCCGGCCTCGGCCGCATACGGCACGACCTCGCGAGCGCCCGACGCCGCGATGCAGGCCACGACGTCGCCCGCGAGCAGCGGCTCGGCCCACGAGGTGGACGTCAGCACATCGAGCGCGACGACCTGTTGCAGGATCGGCGCCGGCGCCACGTGCGCGCCGACCTCTTCGAGCAACACCGCCACCTCGACCCACCCGAGGCCGACGCCCCCGGCGCCTTCGGCGACGGCGATGCCGGTCCAGCCCTGATCGAGCATCGCCTTCCACAGCTCCGCGTCGTGCGGCGCCCCCGAGTCCGCGTGAGCGCGCACCTGGGCCGAGCTGCTACGGCCGTCGAGCAGATCGCGCGCCGCGGCGCGCAACGCCTGCTGATCGTCGTTCAGCTCGAAGTCCACACCAACCCTTGCGCCGATCGAGAAGCTGACACTGGCGTCAGCATACGATCTGACCTCTCATGGACCTGGCGCCCACCGCTGAACAGGACGCGTTCCGGGCCGAGTGCCGCGACTGGCTCCGGGCCAACCTCCCGTGGGAGTACGGCAAGGGGTTCCCGCCCCGGTTCGACGACCTCGGTGACGAGGTCGCGTACCTGCGCACATGGCAAGCCAAGCTCGCGGCGGCTCGCTTCGTCGGCGTCACCTGGCCCGTCGAGTACGGCGGACGCGCGGCGGGCGCGCTGCACCACTTCATCGTTCAGGAGGAGCTGGCCCGCGCCCGCGCGCCCGAGCTGGTCGGGCGCATCGGCATCAATC
This sequence comes from Acidimicrobiales bacterium, assembly GCA_035937605.1. GTDB lineage: Bacteria > Actinomycetota > Acidimicrobiia > Acidimicrobiales > JACDCH01 > DASUCS01. The sequence continues at coordinate 3,924 of DASZHU010000036.1, forward strand.
TCGTGGGTCCGACGCTCCTCGCGCACGCGACGCCCGATCAGTGGGCGCGTTGGCTACCGAACATCCTTCGGGCCGACGAGCTGTGGTGTCAGCTGTTCAGCGAGCCGGGCGCGGGGAGCGATCTCGCGAGCGTCGCCACGCGGGCGACGAAGGTCGACGGAGGCTGGCGCGTCAACGGACAGAAGGTGTGGACGTCGTACGCACAGTTCGCGGACTGGGGCCTGTGTCTGGCACGGACGGATCCCGACGCGCCGAAGCACAAAGGCATCTCGGCCCTGGTCATCGAGATGCGGGCGCCGGGCGTCGAGGTGCGGCCGCTCGTGCAGTCAACGGGCGACGCGGAGTTCAACGAGGTCTTCTTCAGCGATGTGTTCGTGCCCGACCACCAGGTGATCGGCGAGGTGAACAACGGGTGGCGGGTGTCCTCGTCGACGCTCACCCACGAGCGCGGCACGAACCCTCGCCAGCTCGTGCTGCACATCCAGCTGCTCGAGGAGCTGCTGCGGCAGGCGCTCGAGAGCGGCGCGTACGACGATCATCGTCTCGGGCAACGCCTCGCGCAGGCGTATGTCGAGGTTCGCCTCTTCCAGCTGCACAACTGGCGCTCGCTGTCGAGGCTCGAGCACGGACGCGAGCTGGGCCCGGAGGGCTCGGCTCTCAAGCTCTACTGGAGCGAGATGAGCAAGCGGCTGCACGAGACCGCGATGGCGGTGCTCGGGCCGGCGTCGCCGCTGTGGCGCGATGCGCAGGACAACCCCGGCGACGGGCGCTGGCAGCGGAGCTGGCTCTACTACCAGTCGTCGTCGATCTTCGCCGGCACCAACGAGATCCAGCGCAACATCATCGGCGAGCGGGTGCTGGGGCTGCCGCGATGAGTGGTCCGCTCGACGGTTTGCGAGTGCTCGATCTCGGTACTCGGATCGCGGCGCCGTTCTGCGCGGGCCTGCTCGGCGAGATGGGCGCCGAGGTCGTGAAGATCGAACAGCCGGGGTCGGGCGACTTCATGCGCGAGATCGGTCCGTTCGAAGACGGCTACTCGCTGTTCTGGGCCGTCGAGGGCCGCGGGCGCAAGAGCGTCACGCTCGACCTGCGCAAGCCCGACGGCCAGGTCGTGTTCAAGCGCCTCGCCACCACGGCCGACGTGGTCGTCGAGAACTTCCGCCCCGGAACGCTCGAACGGTGGCACATCGCGCCCGCTGATCTCGATCCTCGCCTCGTGGTGGTGAGGATCTCCACCTTCGGACAGGACGGTCCGCTGTCGGAGCGCCCCGGCCTCGACCGTGTCGGCATCGGGTTCGGTGGGCTCATGCATCTGACGGGCTACGCGGATCGCCCACCGGTGCGCGTCGGCGTCACGCTCTCTGATTACCTCACCGGCGTGTTCGCGGCGCAGGCCGCCACGGCGGCGCTGTACCGGCGGGACGCGCGCGACGGCGGCGGCGCGGTCGTCGACGCGTGCCTCTACGGCGCGGTGTTGCGCATCCTCGAGTGGACGCTCGCGGCCTACGACCGCCTCGGCGTCGTGCGCTCGCGCGAGGGCAACCGGCTCGCGAACTCGGCGCCCCTCGACAACTACCCGAGCGCCGACGGCAAGTACGTGTGCATCGTGGCCGGCAGCGACGCCAACTTCTCCCGACTGTGCAAGGCCATGGGGCAACCGGGGCTCGTCGACGATCCGCGCTTCGCGAAGCTGGTCGATCGAGCCGCGCGAAGCGACGAGATCAACGACCTCGTCGCGCGGTGGACGGCCTCGCTCCCGGCGGCCGACGTCGAAGCGGCCTGCGTCGCCCACGACGTCCCCGTCGCCACGGCGTACACCGCGGTCGACATCTTCGACGATCCCCACGTGGCCGCGCGCGGCGACCTCGTCACCGTCGACGACCCCGTGATCGGTCCGATTCGACAGCAGGCCCCGTTCCCACGGTTCGTGGGCGTTCCGCCGTCGGCGCCGGCCGGCGCGCCCGAGCTCGGCGCGCACACCAACGAGGTGCTGTCCGCGCTCGGACTCGACGCGCAGGAGCTGGCTCGATTGCACGATGAAGGCGTCACGTGATCGACCTGCTCGAGATCGACGGCGATGGCGTGCACCTCGTAGGGGGCTACTCGCCTTCGAGCGGCCATCACCACTTCCCGCTGGCGCCCGTGTGCCCGTACACGGGCGCGGACGACGTCGAGCGCGTGACCCTCCCCACCTCCGGCCGGCTCTGGGCCTGGACCTCCGTCACCAGCGCGCCACCCGGCTACGACGGCGCGGTCCCGTATGGCTTCGGCGTCGTCGAGCTCGACGGCATCGGGTTGCGCGTGGTCGGTCGCCTCACCGAGGCCGATCCTGCCGTCCTTCGAGACGGACAACCGATGCGTGTCGTCGCCGAGCAGGTCGGCGACCTCACGGTGTGGGCGTTCACGCCGTCATGAGCGTCGAGATCGCCGGCGCCGGCCTCCATCCGTTCGGCCGCTTCGACGACCGATCGGTCACCGACATGGGCGTGACCGCAGTGCGCGCTGCGCTGGCCGATGCGGGAGACCCTCGCATCGACGCCGCGTTCTGTGGCACGGCGTACTCGGGTGTCGCGGCAGGTCATCGGGTGCTCGGCCAGTTGGCGCGCACCGGGATACCGATCGTCGACGTGGAAGCAGGATGCGCGAGCGGAGCGGCCGCGCTCGCGCTCGCGGCCGGTGCGATCCGTTCGGGCGAGCGCGACTGCGTACTCGTGTTCGGCATGGAGAAGATGCCGAAGGGCATGATCCGGTCGTCGTTCTTCGAGCCCTGGCAGGAGCAGGCCGGGCTCACTCCGGCTCCCGCCTACTTCGCACTGCGCGCACAGCGGCTGCTGCGCGAGACCGGGCTCACGAAGGAAGACCTCGCGCGCGTCGTCGTCAAGAACCGGCGCAACGGGGTGCACAACCACGATGCGATGTTCCGCAAGGAGGTCACCGCCGATGAGGTGCTTGCGTCGCGCGTCGTGTGCGAACCGCTGCACCTGTGGATGTTGTGCTCACCGAACGAGGGTGCGGCGGCGGTGGTGCTCAAGCGCGGCGAGACAAGGATCCAGCTGCGCGCCGCGTGCCTGCGTTCGCACCTGCCCGGCAGCGTGCTGGCCGAGTCGACCCCGATGGCGGGCATCGCCGACGACGACATCACCCCGCCATCGGCGCTCGCGGCCGACGAGGCGTACACCGCGGCGGGCATCGGACCGGATGAAGTCGACGTGGTCGAGTGTCAGGACACCGACTCGGCCCGCGAGCTGATCACGTATGAGGAGCTGCGCCTCTGCGCTCCGGGAGAGCAGGCGAGGCTGTTGCGATCGGGCGACGTCGACCCCGGCGGCCGGCGACCGGTGAACCCGAGCGGTGGCCTGCTCTCGAAGGGCGAGCCGCTGGGCGCATCGGCTGTCGGTCAGGTCGTCGAGCTCGTCCGCCAGCTGCGAGGACGTAGCGGATCCCGCCAGGTCGAGGGCGCCCGCGTCGGCCTGGCCCACACCGTCGGCCGGGGTGCGAACGCGAGCGTGGTGATTCTGTCCCGATGAGCGCAGGTGCTTGAATCTCCGGCGTGCGTCGCCGCCTGACCCTCGTCGCGCTCGCGGCTCCGCTGTTGTGGCTCCCCGTCGGGGCCGCGCAGGCGGCCACCAAGACCGTGAGTATCAAGAACATCAAGTACAACCCCGCGTCGATCACGATCAACCAGGGCGACACCGTGAAGTGGACGCAGGACGACAACATCGGTCATTCGGTGACCGCCGACCCCGGTCAGCCGATCACGTTCGACTCCAGCCCCGGGTGCGACAGCACGCCCCAGAACGACAACTGCTTGAAGCCGGGCGACTCGTTCTCGGTCACCTTCGACGCCTCCGGGACGTTCACGTACCACTGCCGGGTGCACGGGAGCGCGATGGTCGGCACGATCGTCGTCAACGCCGCGGCGACCACGACCACTGAGGCCCCGACGACCACGGCGCAACCCACCACCACGACGGCGAAGGCGAGCAGCTCGTCGTCGAGCTCGAGCGCGTCGACGACCACGACGAGCTCGACCACCAGTTCGACGTCGACGACGAGCACGACGTCCACCACGACGGCGCCCTCGAGCGGCAGCGGTCAGGTCGCGATCGTGGACAACGGCAGCGGCAAGGGAAGCGGAACGTCGAGCGCGCCGCTGCTCGTCGGCGCGGCGCTGATCGTCGCCGGGCTGGCTGGGCTCGCGTACTGGATGTGGTGGCGCAGCGGCGACGGCTACGAGGAGGCCCACGACTTCAGGGACGAACCTCCACCGACGGTTCAAGGACCGAGCATCTGACGATGCGCCAACGGGCTGGGGTCGCGTTGGTGGCGGCAGTCATGACCCTCTTGCTCTGGTCGCCTGCGCACGCCCAGACCGCGTCGACCGTCGACGTGTACAACAACTACTACAGCCCCGTCGAGATCCATGTGGTCGCCGGCGGAACGGTGACGTGGACCAACCGGGGTGGCGCGCACTCGGTGACGTCCGACGACGGCACGTTCGATTCGAATCCGAGTTGCATCGCCGGGATCAACTGCCTCGCCAATGGTGACGAGTTCGTCGTGCAGTTCAGCACCGTCGGCTCCTTCACGTATCACTGCCGGGTCCACGGAAGCGCGATGGTGGGCAAGGTCGTCGTCGACCCCGTCGACACCACGACCACCACGACGAGCTCCACGACATCGACCACGTCGAGCTCCAGCAGCGGCTCCACTTCGAGCTCGGACCCGAGCTCGTCGAGTGCGAGCGACGCGCCCACGTTCGTCACCCAGGGATCGCTGCCGAGCCTGCCCCCGACGACGCACCTTGCCGCGCTGCCCAGCGCGATCGCCCGTGGGCCGTCGAATGACGACCTACGACCGTGGGTGTTCGCGGACGTCGGCATCGCCGGCGCAACCATCATCGCGGGCGTGGTGTTGGTCCGCCGCGGGCGCGTTCCATTCGGCTAGGAATGCACTTCGACTCTCAGGAGGCTCCCACCGTGTCGACCACTCCCACCGGTATCTCCCTCACCTGCAAGATCTTCCCGCTCGCGTTCCTGATGTTGCTCTTCAAGCCCGTCGTCGAGATCGACGGCGCCGTCAGCGAGGGCGCGTGGTCCGAGACCTTCTACCCGGTCGCCGCGGGCACGCACCACGTGAAGGTCTTCTGGAAGTACTTCTGGTTCCTGCCGTGCAACAACGCGGAGATGGACGTCCCGGTCGCCGACGGCCAGATGGCCCGCGTCGTGTACCAGGCACGGTGGCTGGTCTTCCTGCCGGGCAAGATCAGTCTCGCCGCGTAGCGGCCCCGGTCACAGCGCGCCGACGACGAGGTCGGCCAACCGCTGGCGTTGCCACCCCTGGTAGCCGAAGAGAAGGTCGGCCTGCTTCGCCTTGCGGTAGAAGAGGTGCGCGTCGCAGTCCCACGTGAAGCCAACGCCGCCGTGGATCTGGATGCACTCCGCCGTCACGTCGTTCGCCGCTTCCGCGGCATAGGCCTTGGCCATCGCGGCCGCCTCCGCACGCACGGGCTCGTCGGCGTCGGAGGCCCAGGCCGCATAGTGCGTACCGACACGCGCGAGCTCGAGGCGGTGCAGCATGTCGGCGGCCTTGTGCTTGATCACCTGGAAGGTGGCGATGGGGCGGTCGAACTGCACGCGGACCTTCGCGTACTCCACGGCGAGCGTGTTCGCGGTCTCCATGCCACCGACCAGCTCGGCGCAGAGCGCCACGTTGGCGTCGTCGACGATCCGCTGCCACACCGTCGTCTGGTCGCCGTCGGGCCCCACGGGTGCGGCCTCGAACGCGTCGAACTCGAGCCGCGCGATCTTGCGGGTGACGTCCCACGATGGAACGAGCTCGCCTCCCGGCGCCTCGACGAGGAACGTACCGATGCCCTGCTCGGTGCGGGCGACGACGAGCGCCCAGTCCGCCGTGTGACCGTCGATGACGACAGGTTTCGTGCCGGTGAGGCGCCACCGCCCCGACTTGCGTACGGCGCGCGTTCGCACCCGGGTGACCGGATCGCCGGCGCCGGCTTCCTCGAGCGCAACCGTGCCCCGCGTCGCGCCGGACGCGAGCGACGCGAGCTGATCGTCGAGACCGAGATGCGTCGCGGCCAGCGTCGCGAGCACCGACGACGAGAAGTAGGGACCGGGAAAGGGCACGCGGCCCATCTCCTCCATGACGACGACGACATCGACGAGACCGAGACCGAGACCACCGGCGGACGCGGGCACGAGCAACGAGGGCCATCCGAGCTCGACGAGTTGATCCCAAACCTCGTCGGTGAAGCCGCGCTCGTCGTCGATCATCGCTCGCACATAGCCCGCGGGACTCTGGCGCTCCATGAAGCTCCGCACCGTGCGGCGCAGTTCCTCCTGATCGGCGTTGAAGGTGAAGTCCATGTCTCCCTTGTGCCTACTCGAGCCCGAAACCTGACACGGGCGTCATGGTACGTTGACCGCGATGGACTTCGCCCACACGCCCGACGACATCGCGTTCCGCGACGAGTTGCGGCTGTGGCTCGACGACAACCTTCCGAAGTTCCTCGCGGAGTGGGGCGAGCAGGACACGTCGTCATCCGACCCCGACGGCTCGCCGGGCGCGCACGGGATCATGGGTGCGATGGAGCGGCGCCGCGCGTGGCAGCGCAAGCTCAACGAGGGTCGATGGGCCGCGATCAACTGGCCCGAGGAGTGGGGCGGCCGCGCCGCGACCGTCACGCAGAACGTCATCTACTCCGAGGAGATGGCCAAGGCCCGCACCCCGGGAATATTCAACGCGAACGGGCTGTGGCAGATCGGACCAATGATCATCCGGTGGGGCACTGACGAGCAGAAGGCCCACTGGGTTCCGAACATCCTGAACGCGGACGACCACTGGTGTCAGGGGTTCAGCGAGCCCCAAGCCGGCTCCGACCTCGCCAACCTGCGCACGGTCGCGGTCGCCGACGGTGACGACTACGTGCTCAACGGTCAGAAGATCTGGATCTCCACTGCACACATCGCGAAGTGGGGCCTGTTCCTCGTACGCACCGACCCCACCGCGATCGAGCGGGGCGTCAAGCACGAGGGCATCACCGCGTTGATCGTCGACATGGAGGCCGACGGCATCGAGTGCCGCCCGATCCGCGACGTCACCGGTGAGGAGATGTTCAACGAGGTGTTCTTCACCGACGCTCGCGTCCCGGTGAAGTATCGCCTCGGCGACGAAGGCGCGGGGTGGCAGGTCGCGATGGGCACGCTCGGTCACGAGCGCGTCGGTACCGCCGGTCTCGCCATCACGATGAAGGCCGACCTCGAGTCGATGGTCTCGTTGACTCGCGCCGTGAACCCCGACGCGCTGCGCGACCACGAGTTGCGGGCGCGCATCGCCCGAGCGCACACCGACATCGAGTACACGCGGTTGCTCAACTACCGCGCGCTGTCGAAGATCCTCAAGGGCGAGCCCAACTGGCCCGAGGTCCCGCTGGCCAAGCTGCAGTGGAGCCACCTCGCGCAGACGCTCGCCGACCTCGCGTGCGATCTGCTCGGCCCATCCGCCGTGCTCTCGAAGGGCGGGCCCGACGCGATCGACGGCGGCGCATGGAACCGGCTCTACGTCTTCCAGCGTTACACCTCGATCGGCGCCGGCACCACCGAGGTGCAGAAGAACATCATCAGCGACAAGGCCATCAAGCTTCCCCGCGCCCGCTGACACCATCTGCGGCTTGACCTGCGGATGTGCGGGTCCTCCAAACGGTCAGCGATGGACAGTTCGTCCGGTCAGACGGCGGTGAGATGGACGGCACTCCTGCCGTCTGCAGGCGGCTGCAGGACCCGTAGCAGTTCGGGCTGAGAATGCACGCCGAAGCGCTTGAAGATCCCCGACAGATGATTCCGCACCGTGCTCTCGATCTGGTGGCCCGCATTCCTGACGAGCCGGCGGTTCGGGCCCTCCCGATGTTTAGGAGGAGTACGTGGGGGTCGAGTTTGGCGCAACAAACGACCTCAGCACGTCCAAGAGCGCGGCCTGGACGTCGGCGGTCGACGCCCCGTTGAACGTCTTGGCCGAGATCGCCACGAACACATTGTCGGCTTTGAACAACGCCCCAGCCGACGCCACTCCGCTCACCGTGCACACATAGCCACCGTCGATCACCTGCTGATCCTGGAACGTGTTGGCATCACACGCCGACTTCGCCCCCGGCAACACCTGATCGTTCTGACCCTGCGTCGGGACCAACGAGATCGCCACCGCGTTGCCATTGTTGGCGGTGATCGTGCACGAGTCATTGGCCGTCCGGTCGGCCACGGTCCACGTCAGACTGGTGGCAGTGTTGAGCGCGTTCAGATCGAACAGATCACACGCGACCAGCCCCGCTGGCAACCCGCTACTCGTCACACTCGACGCTGACGACGAGGAGACGCTCGACGACGAACTACTCGTACTCGACGACGAACTCGGCGAACTACTCGCCGCCGCCGTCTTGTTGCTACTGCCGCCCCCGCAGGCCGCCAGCACGAGCACCACGACGAGCGCTCCGATCGGAGCGAGCCGGACGCGAGACAACATCGACGCGAGCATTCAGAAATCTCCTTGTAGCCGCCGGGAAGAAGCCCCCAGTCTCGCGCGCTCTCATCGTGCTCCGCACCAGCGTCACGATCGCCGCCGCGTCAACGCGCTCGCTCCCGGAGCTTCCAGGGCCATGCGGCCGTCGTCAACGCGCTCGCAGAAGTCGGTGCCGCCGGAAGCGGGGTAGACGTCCGGTCGTCGCCAGCTACAGCATCCCGCTCCACTCGGATGCCTGATCGATGTTGTCGCGTCATGACCGTCGTACTGCGGTGTGAAGCTGGTGGAACAGCTCGCCTGGCCGCCGACGTTCACGTCGACGACGACGGTGTAGCCCACCGTCGGACGCCCGATGCCGAAAGTGACCTCGGAGTGACCGACTCCGTTGGTCTGGCCTAAGAAGCAGTGCGCGGTGCTCGCCGGAACGGTCCGCTGACGGATCCGGCGACGGGCAGCGTCACGCCACAAGCAATGCGACACCTGAGCACCGCGAGAACCCGCGCGGCGGAACGTCACACGTGCTGTGGCGCTAACGTTGGTGAGACCACCATTGAGCGAACGGTCGACATGGGTCTTGGCAAGCGGAAACGCAAGCGGCGCGAGCAAGCTGAGAGCTCGATGCGAACGATCACCGACGACGAACTCGACCGGCTACTCGTGCACGTGACGGTGCGGGACGACTGCGAGCACGCATCAACCAGGAACACACCTGACGGGCTCGTTCTGACCCGCTGCGCAGTGAACGCAGCCGTCGGTGGTGGATGTCCGATCGACTGCCCTCGGTTCGAGAGGCGACGCGTCGGTGGCGTCGGCCTCGGTGCGGGGGCCTGATCGCTGCTCGCGGTCGACACGCGCTGCGCCGGGACGCTGCATCAACACGAGAAGCGGGCAGGAAGCGGACGACAAGAAGAAGCAAGCGAGGCCATCGGCTACCTAGATGAGCTGCTCCGTGCGCCTGGGTCGCTGGCTGTCACCGAGGACGCAGGTCACGCGCGCCGGCGAGCTACTTACCGGCGACGGTGCGGACTTCGTCTTGCCAGGCCATTACCTCTTCGAGCGGCAGGGCCCGCTGTGCCGACAAGATGAACGCACCCCGACTTTGGATGGCGCTCTCCGCTTTGAACGATGACGTCTCGTCCGGGTAGTCGACGACACTGAACAGACAGCTGTCGGTCCACAACACGTACTGGGCTTTGATCTCTCCGCCGAACTTGCTCACGATGTCGAGCGCCGCGACTTGCTCGGCGAGCCGGTCGTCCTCACTCATGTCGTTCCACTTCGCCGAGAACGTCAACTTCGATGCCGCTAAGTAACCCATCTCCCACCTCAACTCTCGATTGCCCGCGCGGCACGATTGCCGCAACCCGGAGCCTGACAGAACGTTCTCGCCGTGGCTATAGCCCAAGGGGGCGGTGGACGCGCGGCCCGGTCGGTGCAACCCGAGAACCCATTGCGGTCAGCCGGCCATCCAGGGTGGTGAGCGCAACCGTCGGCACGCCCTGCACCCGTCCAGCGTCGCCGCGTACGTTACGAGGCAAGACCCGAGGTGTCGGGCGTGCACAAGCGGCGGAGACGGTCACGGTTCGGTGGCGAAAGCTCCACGAACACGGCCCGCAACTCCACTGTCCCGTCGGCCGCGATGATCGTCTGGGCGACCACCTCGATCATCGCAACAATCGGCAGCTCTCCCGACGGGGTGATCACTGCGAACGCCCGCCCGCCTTCCGGCAGTAGCGACGGCACGACGGCCCGCAGGCCGCCCTTCGACAGATCCTCGACATGGCCTTCGACCAAGACGTCGCCGCCTAACACCTCGAGGCCCAACATCACCTCGCCGCGGTAGCGCGAGGCTGTTCGTCGCTCGACCTTCCGTTCGTCGACCATCGCCCTGTCGGCACTCCTGCGGCTCGTTTGCACGCCGAGTACGAAAGCTCGTCCGGCGAATCGCTTCTCACCTCTGTTCGCTGACGCCACTGCGAACACCTGCATGACGCCGCTCGCGCCGCCGCCAGCTGCGGGCACACGCGCGACAGCGCCTGCGGCCCCCCGCTTCGGACTGGGGACCGAAACGCGGTCTATGTGACTTTCGGCAGGGCTCCGGGGGCAGCCAGCCGAATCGGTGATGATGAGGCAACCGGGACCAAGCGCGACGTGAGCGTGCGATCGGGTCTGAAACGGCTCGGTGCGGTGCGCGCCGAGTCCGAGTCCGACTTCGAGCAATGTCTCGGGCCTCCGACCGCGTTCCGCACTCTGTTCACCGGCACCCGCTTGTTCGAGTGGAGCAGCGGACGGTGCGCCGCCCAGTCCATCGTTGTGCTATTCGATGCAAGCCAGCGGTTCGTCACCGTCGCCGCGAGTAGCAACGTGCGTGTGCCCGCCACGGCCGCGCCGCGAGCTGTCAGGCCACGGGATGCCTTCGCCGAAGGCCGTTCTGTCGCGCTCGACGTCTTCGCGGGCGTGTGACCGTCAGCCCCGTTGTCGTGTCAGCCGAGGCTGGACAAGCCCTTCTGAAGGTCGTCACCGTTCATCACCGGCGCAAGTTGCACCTCGGCGTTGAGCTCCATGAAGAAGGGCTCGGCGAAGACCGGTATCTGTGACGAGTCCGGCAGGTCGAAGACGATGTAGGCGGTGCGCTTGCCGTCGAATGTGGTGAAGTACATCGCTTCGGGCTTCCACCGTTCCGCTGTTTGCTGCATGACCTTGGGCAGAGTGCCCGTCTGTATTCCTTGGTTCCCGGACTCCACCGGAATCGAGACCCTGGCCATCACGCGCATTCCCTGTACCTCCTCGTCGACAGACGGCCGAGCGTACGGCGGCTCCGCGCCGCTCGTCAGCGACTCGGGCGATTGTTCATCGGCTGTTCTCCCCGCGCTGCTGGCCGTTCGGCGAACACCCCGGCGAGAGTGAGCAGTTCGAGCGCCGATCCCATGGCCTGACCGGCAACCCATGTAACCGTCAGTCGTGACCGGGTCTTGCGGTGCCCCTTGGGGCTGGTGAGGCTGGTCGTGCTGGTCGCCGACACGACCGGCTCTGAGAGGGCTACCAGTGGGCGAACGCACGCTGTCCGACCTGGTGGCTGATGCGCGTCGTGTCGCCTTGATCGATGGGCTGTACGTGGACCCCGAGTCGCTGGCCGACGCCGTCGTGCCGTCTCGCCCCGACGATCTCCTCGTCCTGTTGGAGTCGACCGACGGTCGCCACCTGGTTGATGGGATCCCCGGCAACTGGGAAGCGGTGCGCTGCTGGCCGGTACTGAGTGTCGCCGCACATCTCGACACGACGAACGTGAAGGCGTGAGCCGGTGACGTCGGTCCTGCTCGTTGACGATGATCCCGACTTACGACTGTTGCTGCGTTACTCGCTGTCGGATGAAGGCTTCGACATCGTCGGCGACGCGGCCAACGGGCAAGACGGTGTCGAGCAAGCCAGGTGCCTGCAACCCGACCTCATCATCCTGGACTTGGTAATGCCCGTCCTCGATGGCCTCACCGCCCTGCCTCAGCTCGCGGAGGTAGCCCCCGATTCTGCGGTAGTGGTGCTGTCGGTCGAGACCGACGCCGAAATGCGAGGGCGCGCGTTGACACTCGGCGCGCAGGCGTTCATCTCCAAGCCGACGACCACCCAACACCTGGCGGGCGTGTTGGCTGTCGTAGCCGCGGCCTAGTCCGCGAGGGGCGGTCAGTCGATCTTCGACGATAGAGAAGCGCAACGGCGCGAGATTGCCGGTCACACGCGCCTTGTGTCTCGCACGGCGTTCCTGGGAGGTCCGCGGCGAAAGGTCTCGGGAGAGTCAACGTCGAAATCGTCCCGCCCTGGTGGGTACTCACACCGCTGGGCGCGTCGCCTTCCACTGTTGTTCTTCGAGCACCAGCCGTCGATGACAGCCGATGGCCGTTACGGCCTTGGGTCGGGTGGGGGCATGCCCAACCCATCCGCACGCGCACTCCGCCCACCACACCCCGTGTGACCGCCAGTAGCGGCACGCGTGGTGCCCGTCGCGGACATCGATCACTTCGTCACGAACTATCCAACTGCTCATCTGCCGACCTCCGCTGTCGAACCAGGGTCCGGGGACCGACGCGGCTACACGCTCGGATCGATGGTGCCACCAAGGTCGACGAACGCGACCGTCGCAATGATGAACGATCAGCGAAGTTGTCGACAGAACCGGACCTTTCGACCTTCAGCTCCGCAAGATCATGTCGTCAGCCGTGTCGGCACGGGTTCGGAGCCATTCGTCGGTCAGCAGCAGGACGATGGCCCAGAGTGCCAGCCTCGTGCTCACCGACAGCTCCAAGCTGTGACGACCGAGCTCGGCGTTCGACCCGTGCCACAGCAGTACCGCGTGGGGAATGTTCAACGCCATGACAACCGCAGGGAAGATCCACCGTCGGTCGAACCCCCGTGCGCGCCACGTCAACGCGATTCCCGCAGCCGCCGCCACGAACAGCGATATGACGAGGCCGGAGCCGCCGGGGTCGACGAGGACCAGCGAGATCACCGGCGGGACGCGTCGCGTGCCTTGCCGTAGTGCTCCGCGAGACCGAGCATCGTGGGCGTGGTGGATGGTTGCTCGAGTTGGCCGGAGGAGAACGGCAGCAGGTCAGTCCACGGTGACGCGAGTGTGTACGCCGGGTGGGTGATCAGGGACAGCGCGTACGTGCTTTCGCCGTGCCGGTCGAGCCATGCCACGTAGCCGGGCTCGTAGAGCCGGGAGGTCGGCTCGACCTCCGCGTACCTCTGGGGCACGCGGGGCAATCCGTGGTCGATCCACCAGCGCAGGTACGAAGGGGTCGGCTCGATGCGCTCGATGATGAGAGCGTTGATGTTCACTCGGCTGTCGTAGTGGTTGCGGGTCAGCGCGTACTGACCCCAGCACGACGTGGCGACGAGGGCAGCGACGACCGCAGCTCGCCGCCAGCGCGGCCGCGCCGACACGATGGACGCCGCCGCGGCGATCACGATGAGGTGGTTGACCAGGACGTTCGAGTGCCGAGTGAAGACCCACAGAATGCTCGCGACCACGAGCGCAACCGCGGTCCATCGCCCAGGGTGATGCAACTCGCGCCACCAGAGTGCCATGAGGAGCACCGTCAACGACACTGCGAGCGAGTCGCTCAGGATCGTGAGGTCCCAGCTGGCGATGTTGATCGTCAGCCCGATCCCGTACACGTTGACGATGGCCGCCGCTCGGGTTCGGGCGTCGGTCAGCTCGGCGGCAAGCGACCGGGCCGCGTACCACCAGCAGCCAATGCCG
>DASZHU010000037.1:0-1507 GCA_035937605.1 Acidimicrobiales bacterium
ACCCGTTCCTCGCCAAGGTGACGACCGATGAGGTGCTCGACGAACTGACCCAACGCGAGGCGTTCGGCCGCGCCGCCGAGCCCTGGGAGATCGCCAACGTCATCGTCTGGTTGGCGAGCGACTACGCGTCGTACATGACCGGTGAGGTGGTGTCGGTCAGCAGCCAGCACCCCTGACCCCCTACTAGGGTGCCGGGATCATGGGCATCACCCACGCGATCACGGACGGCGTCGCCGAGGTGGTCATGGACAACCCACCGGTCAACGCCCTGACCGTGGCGGGCTGGTTCGAGCTGGCGGAGCTCGTCACCCGGCTCGGTCACGACCGGACCGTTCGCGTCATCGTGCTGCGCGCCGAGGGTCGCGGGTTCAACGCCGGCGTCGACATCAAAGAGATGCAGGCGACCGAGGGGTTCGACGCGTTGATCGGCGCCAACCGCGGGTGCTTCGCCGCGTTTGCGGCGGTCTACGAGTGCGAGGTGCCGGTCATCGCGGCCGTCCACGGTTACTGCCTCGGTGGCGGCATCGGCCTCGTCGGCAACGCCGACATCATCATCGCCAGCGAGGACGCCACCTTCGGCCTTCCCGAGGTCGACCGCGGCGCGCTCGGTGCCGCGACCCACCTCGCCCGTCTCGTGCCACAGCACCGGATGCGGGCGATGGTCTACACGGCCACGACCGCGACCGCAGCCGAGCTCCACGACTACGGCTCGGTGCTCCGCGTCGTTGCCCGTGACGGGCTGCGTGACGCGGCGCTCGAGGTCGCCCGCGACATCGCGGCGAAGTCACCGGTCGTGATGCGCGCCGCCAAGCAGTCGCTCAACGGCATCGACCCGATGGACGTGAAGCGCAGCTACCGCTACGAGCAGGGGTTCACCTTCGAGCTCAACCTCGCCGGTGTCGCCGACGAGGCGCGCGACGCCTTCGTGCAGACCGGCAAGGCCGCCGACTTCCGACCGTGAAGCCCCGCTGCCGTCCCCTCCTCTCCGTCCTCGTCCTCCTCCTCCCTGCTCCGACCGCGACGATCGGCCCGTGACCGTGGCCGACAAGCGCTGCAGCGAGGGCGAAGCCGTCGCGACGCTGACCGACGGCATGACCATCGGCATCGGCGGGTGGGGCTCGCGACGCAAGCCGATGTCGGTCGTGCGCGCCATCCTGCGCTCGGATCTCACCGATCTGAGCGTGGTGACCTACGGCGGACCCGACGTCGGGCTGTTGTGCGCGGCGGGGAGGATCCGCAAGCTCGTGTACGGCTTCGTCTCGCTCGATTCGATCGCCCTCGAACCGCATTTCCGCGCCGCCCGTCAGTCGGGGTCGATCCCGGAGACGGCGGAGCTCGACGAGGGCATGCTGCAGTGGGGGCTCTACGCCGCGTCCCTTCGCCTCCCGTTCCTGCCGACCCGGTCCGGGCTCGGCTCCGACGTGATGGCGTTCAACCCGGCCCTGCGGACCGTGCGATCCCCGTACGACGACGGCGAGGAGCTCGTCGCCATGCCCGCGATCACGCT
>DASZHU010000038.1:0-2877 GCA_035937605.1 Acidimicrobiales bacterium
CTTGTTGATGGTGTTGGCGGGGACGGTCATCGGGATGCCGCCCTTCACCGCCGCCTGCCGGGCCGTGATCTGGCCCTGCCCGGCCTGCAGCACCTGGCCCATGAAGACGTAGTCGATCTGCTCAGGCGTGAGCCCGGCCCGCTCGAGCGCCGCTTTGATGGCGAAGCCTCCGAGCTCCGCCGCCGAGAACCCGGCGAGCGCGCCCGACAGCTTGCCGATCGGCGTGCGTGCGCCGGAAATGATCACGGAACCAGCCATCAGGGCCTCCCCCAGGTGCGAATTGGTCCCGTCAGTGTACGGAGGGGCTTCCGCGTACGAAAAACGTGGGTCGCGTTCGGGAAACGTTCAGCTCGTGGGTTCCGGCGTGCGCACGATCGTGTACCGGCCGGCGCGGACGACGACCGGGTGCACCGCCCGCCGCACCGCCGCTCGCACCGCGGCCGACACCATCTCGTCGATCGGCTCGCCGGTGAGGTCGACGACCCAGTCGTCGTCGCTGAGCGCGGGCTTCCGGGCGGTGCTCGTGGCCTCGATCGCGGCCGTGGACGAGGTCGCGTTCACCATCCGCTCGAGTGTCTCGAACTCGTGGTCGCGGGCGGCCTGCGCGCGCGCCTCGGCGGCGCGGGTCTCGTCGATCGCCCGAGCGAGCTGGCGCTGCGCGACCCGCAGCAGATCGTCCGCCTCGGACCGGGCGCGGGTCGTGGCCTGACGCACCACCGACTCGGCGGTGCGGTGCGCTTCGGCCCGGATCGCGAGTGCCTGCTCCTGCGCCTTCACAAGCTCGCGGCGAGCGCCGTCGCGGGCGGCGTCGGCCTCGCGTACGCGCTCCGCCGCGTAGCGGTTCGCCTGTCCGCGGACGTCGTCCGCCTCGGCCTTGGCTCGGCGCAGCAGCTCGGTGGCGTCCGCCCGCGCCGCGCCGAGGACCGAGGCGGCTTGGGCCTCGAGTCGCGCGCGGATCTCGTCGTCGGACGGCACGACCGGAATCTACTGGTCCACGCTTGGAGCCCCGCGGCTACCCAGCGGTAAGTTCGACGGTCATGCAGGAGATTCGCGATGCGATCCTGTCGAACGCGTCTGGCGACGCGATCGGCGCCATTCCGATTCCAGAGTCGTACCGCGGCGCGTTCGTGCGACGCGACGAACAGACGATGTTCGAAGGCCTCGACTCCGCGGACAAGGACCCACGTAAGTCGCTCCACGTTGAAGACGTCGCCACGCCGGAACTCGCGCCGGACGAGGCCTACATCGCGGTGATGGCGAGCGCGATCAACTTCAACACGGTGTGGACGTCGATCTTCGAACCTCTGCCCACCTTCCTGTTCCTCGACCGCCTGGCAAAAGAGTCCCGGTGGGGCGCCCGTCACGCGTTGCCGTACCACGTCGTCGGATCCGACGCCTCGGGCGTGGTGCTCGAGGTCGGCGACGCGGTACGAAACTGGAAGCCCGGCGACCGGGTGACGGTGCACTGCAACTACGTCGACGATCAAGACCCGTCCGCGCACGACGACTCGATGCTCGCCTCGAACCAGCGGATCTGGGGGTTCGAATCGAACTTCGGCGGGCTTGCCGACCTGTCCGTGGTGAAGGCGAACCAGCTCATGCCCAAGCCCAGGCACCTCTCCTGGGAGGAGGCGGCCGCCAACGCCCTGTGCAACTCGACGTCGTACCGCATGCTCGTGTCACACAACGGCGCGCAGATGAAGCAGGGCGACACCGTCCTGATCTGGGGTGCGTCGGGCGGCCTCGGCGGTTACGCGGTGCAGTACGTGCTCAACGGAGGCGGAACGCCGGTGGGCGTGGTCTCGTCTGCGGACAAGGTGGAGCTCTTGCACGAGCTCGGCTGCGAAGCGGTGATCGACCGCCGCGCCAACGCCTACAAGTTCTGGAATGACGAGAACACCACGCAGGACGAAAGCGAGTGGCGTCGGTTCGGCAAGGACATCCGCGCGCTCGTCGGCGAAGACCCGAACATCGTGTTCGAGCATCCCGGTAGACAGACGATGGGCGCGTCGGTGTTCGTGTGCGCGCGCGGCGGCACGGTCGTCACGTGCGCGGCGACATCTGGCTACACCATCGAGTACGACAACCGGCACCTCTGGATGAAGTTGAAGTCGATCAAGTCATCGCATTTCGCGAACTACCGCGAGGCGTGGGACGCCAATCGCCTCATCGCCAAGGGCGCGATCCAACCGATCCTGTCGGCGGTGCACCCGTTGACGGAAGTCGGCGAGGCGGCCTACTCGGTTCACAAGAACCTGCACGAGGGCAAGATCGGTGTGCTGTGCCTCGCGCCCGAAGAAGGGCTGGGCATCGACGACCCCGAGCTTCGCGCCAAGGTGGGCGAGGACAAGATCACGCTGTTTCGGAGGCATGGAGCATGAGGAAGCCGGCATGAGCCCGCTCACCGCGAGGAACCCGAACGAAGATCGCGTCGAGCACTCGGAGGCTGCGGCCGACATCGCGCCGATGCTCACCGAGATCGACCACGTCGCGATCGCCGTGCACGACCTCGGTGCGGCCATCGATTACTACCGCGAGACCTTCGGTGCGATCGTCGATCATCGTGAGGTGGTCGAGTCGGACGGCGTCGAGGAGGCGTTGCTGAAGGTGGCCGAGAGCTACATCCAGTTGCTCACGCCGACCCGCGACGACTCGCCCGTCGCGAAGTACCTCGAGAACAGGGGCGAGGGGCTCCATCACGTCGGCTACCGCGTGCGGGACTGTGCCGCCGCGCTGCAGGCGGTGAAGGACCAGGGCGGCAAGGTCATCGACGAGCAACCGCGGCCGGGATCACGCGGAACCACGGTTGCGTTCGTGCATCCGAAGGCCGCGTTCGGCACGCTCATCGAACTGGTCCAGGAGTAGGCGTTGGCCGTT
>DASZHU010000039.1:0-4056 GCA_035937605.1 Acidimicrobiales bacterium
AGATCGGCTGGTGGAGCACCGGGCGTCGGGTGTTGCAGCTCGATCCGCGGTTCCGCGGGGGCGACTACTACGACGCCGCGCCCGGTGACGGCCCGCACGAAGGGCTCGCGATCGCCCGCATGATCAGTCAGATCACGTTCCGCAGCGACGACGTGTTCACGGACCGCTTCGGTCGTGAGGTGGTCGAGCCGTTGAACGGAGGCTTCTCGTTGTGGCAGCGGTTCGAGGTGGAGCGGTACCTCGAGTACCACGGCGACAAGCTCGTGCGGCGGTTCGACGCGAACTCGTACCTCTTGCTCACGAAGGCGATGGACCTGCACGACCTCGCCCGTGGTCGCGGTGGTCTCGACACGGCGCTGTCGAGGATCGCCGTGCCGGTCATGGCGATAGGTGTCAGCTCCGACATCCTCTACCCGGCGTATCAGTCGCGGGAGATCGTCGACGCACTGCATGGCGTCGGCGGCGACGCGGAGTACGTCGAGCTCGACAGCCCGCACGGCCACGACGCCTTCCTGCTCGAGTTCGATCAGGTGGCCGAGGCGCTCACGAAGTTCCTGAACAGAGTGGAGAACGATGGCTGAGAACGAATGGCACAGCGAAACGCGTGCCATCCGCGCTGGGCGGACGTACAACGACTCGTCGCTCGCGCCCGTGCTGTGGCCGTCGACGACGTACTTCAACCGTTCGGTCGACGAGAATCTCGCCGCGGCGCGGTCGTCGCACCCGAGCAAGTTCTACAGCCGCAACGGGAGCCCGACAGTGCTCGAGTTCGAGGACGCGATCGCCGACCTCGAAGGCGCGGAGGCCGCGCTCGCGTTCGGGTCGGGGATGGGCGCGCTTTCGTCGGTGCTCTTGACCTTCTGCGGTGCCGGCGACCACGTCGTGGCGCAGTCCCGAACGTTCTCGGTCACCAATCAGATGTTCACGATGCTGTGCCCTCGTCTCGGCATCGACGTCACGTTCGTCGACGCCACCGACGCGGACGCGGTGCGCGTCGCGGTTCGGCCGGGCAAGACGCAACTCGTGATCGTGGAGTCTCCCGCCAACCCGGGCCTCGATGTCGTCGACCTCGATGCGATTGGTTCGATCGCCGGGCCCTTCACCGTCTGCGACGCGACGTTCGCGCCGCCGCCCGTGCAGCAGACGCTCTCGCACGGCATCGACCTCGTGATGCACGCGGCCACGAAGGGCATCGCCGGTCACAACGACGCGATGCTCGGCGCGATCGCGGGTGAGCGCGACCTCATCGCCGCCGTGTGGGCGCACCACCTGATGCATGGCGCGGTGTGCTCGCCGTTCGACGCGTGGAATGCACTCCGCGGCATCCGCACATTGCACGCCCGCATCCGCCAGCAGTCCGAGACGGCACAGGCGCTGGCGGAGTTCCTCGAAGGTCATCCGGCGGTGTCGCGCGTCGCCTACCCGGGGCTCGACTCGCACCCGCAGCGCGACGTGGCCAAGCGTCAGATGACGTCGGGCGGCACGGTGCTCACGTTCGAGCTGGCGGACGGCCTCGACGCCGGCCGGAGCTTTGTCGAAGGCGTGGAGCTCGCGCAGGTGGCGCCATCGCTCGGTGGCCCGGAGACGCTCGTGGTACATCCGCCCACGATGACCGCCGCCACCCTCACGCCCGCCGAGCGCGCCGCGATGGGCATCGGCGAAGGGATGATCCGCGTGTCGGTCGGCCTCGAGCACGCCGACGACGTGCTCGACGACTTCGGTCAGAGCCTCGACCGCGCCGGATGACGGCGTATGAGTACGTCGTCGCCGACGTCTTCACCGACACCGCACTCTCCGGCAGTCAGCTCGCAGTGTTCGTCGACGGCGACGCGGTTCCCGACGAACTGAAGCAGCCGCTGGCACAGGAGATCGGATTCAGCGAGACCGTGTACGTCGGCGCGAACGACCACATCCGGATCTTCACCCCGAGCATCGAGCTGCCGTTCGCGGGTCATCCCGTGCTCGGCACTGCGTTCGTGTTGACGCGCCGGCGCGGCACGAGCGCGATCGAGCTCATCACCGGCGCCGGGCCGCTGCGCTTGACCTTCGACGATCGCGGCCGAGGACGCATGGTGCAGCCCTTGCCGAGCGTGGAGGAGTGGAAGGGCGACCCCGCCGCGCTGATGGCCGCGCTCGGCGTCGAGCGCTCGCTCCTTCCGATCGAGATCTACGACAACGGCGTGCCGCATGCGTATGTGGTGCTGCCGTCGGTCGACGACGTGCGCGGGTTGCGGGCGAACATCGGCGAGATCGCGGAGGTGATGCCGCACAACGGGTTGAGCTGCGTCGCCGGCCGCGGATCGGCGTGGAAGAGCCGCATGTTCGGCCCCGGTCTCGGGGTCGACGAAGATCCGGCCACCGGTTCGGCGGCAGGACCGCTCGCCGTGCACCTGTGTCGAAACGGCCTCGTGCCGTGGGGCGAGGAGATCACGATCACCCAGGGCGTCGAGATCGGCCGGCCGTCCACGTTGTACGCCGTCGCCCGGGGGAGCGATGATCGTCTCGACGCCGTGGAAGTAGCGGGGGATACGGTCGTCGTGGGCCGGGGCACGTTCGAGCTGTAGGGGGAAGTCCATGGACCTCGTACTCCGAGGCGGCAAGGTCATCGACGGCACGGGCGCGCCGGCGCGGTCGGCCGACGTCGGCATCGAGGGCGACCGCATCGTGGCCGTCGGCGACGTCGGGACGTCAAACGGCGCCGAAGTCGTCGACCTCGACGGGCTCGTGCTGTCGCCCGGCTTCGTCGACATCCACACGCACTACGACGCGCAGGTGACGTGGGACGGCGATCTGACGCCGTCGTGCTGGCACGGCGTGACATCGGTCGTGATGGGCAACTGCGGGTTCACGATCGCGCCGACCCGCCCCGAGCATCGTGGCGTGATCGCGCGGACGCTCGAGAACGTCGAAGGCATGTCGGTCGAGGCACTCACCGAGGGCATCGACTGGTCGTTCGAGACGTTTCCCGACTACCTCGACGCGCTCGACCGCACGCCGACGCGCCTCAACGTTGCCGCCATGATCGGTCACAGCGCGCTTCGGCTCTACGTGATGGGAGACGCAGCAACCGAACGCAAGGCGACCGATGCCGAGATCGAGCAGATGCGCACGCTCGTCGGCGAGGCGATCGAAGCGGGCGCGATCGGCTTTGCATCCTCGCAGTCGCCGACGCACTCCGGCGACGGTGGCAAGCCGGTGCCGAGCCGCTTTGCCGACGTCGACGAGATCACGCGACTCGCATCGGCGATGGGGGACAAGGGCCGCGGCACCTTCCAGGCCACCATCGGGCCGGGTTTCTACGTGAAGGAGCTCGCGGCGTTGTCCGAGACGATCGGCCGTCCCGCGACGTGGACCGCGCTGCTGACGTTGAGCGAAGCACCGGGCCGGGCCAAGCAGACACTCGACAAGCAGGCTGCGCTCGGAGGCGAGGTGTGGCCGCAGATCGCCTGTCGCCCGCTCGTGTTCCAGATCACGCTCGAGGACCCGTTCCCGTTCGCGATGGCGCCCGGGTTCGACGAGATCCTCGCCGCGCCCCGCGCGCAACGAGCCGACATCTACAGCGACATGGCCTGGCGCGATCGCGTGCGCGACGGCCTCGATCGCGTGTGGGGCCACACGTGGGGCAAGGACTGGATCGACGAGACCGAACGTCACGTGGATCTCCGCCACGGAGCTTCGATCGCGCAGATCGCGGCGGCTCGAGGACAGCACCCGATGGACGCGATGATCGACCTCGCCCTCGAGGAGGACCTCAAGACCCGGTTCGCCATCGTGCTCGCCAATGACGGCCAGGACGAGATCGGGGAGCTGCTCGCGGACAACCGCGCGGTGATCGGGCTTTCGGACGCCGGCGCGCACGCCTCGCAGATCTGTGACGCGTGCTTCTCGACGCATCTCTTGGGTCACTGGGTGCGCGAGCTCGGAGCCATCTCGCTCGAGCAGGGCGTGCACCGGCTCACCGCCCACGCCGCCCACGTCTTTCGCATCCCGGATCGCGGAGTGTTGCGCCCGGGGGCGTTCGCCGATCTGTGTGCGTTCGATCCCGACACGGTCGGT
>DASZHU010000040.1:0-2517 GCA_035937605.1 Acidimicrobiales bacterium
GCTCACCCATCAGCGCGACGCCGACCTCCGACACTCGTTGGTCGTGCTCGACGCCGAGCAGCTTGCGAACGCTCGACTCGGGCCCTGGTTGCGCGCCCGACAGCGCCCGCGCCGTCATGCGCGAGCCGAGGACGCTGAGGCTCTGGGCCTCGGCGAGCAAGCCTCCGACGGTGTCGACGGTGACCGCGTCGTCGAGCACGACGAGCCCGAGCAGCATCTCGATGCCGAGCCCGAACGACGAGCCGGAGCCCATCGAGACCCGCTCGTTCTGGAGGGTCGTGCGGGCCGCCCGCCAGCCGTCGTTGACCGCGCCGATGACGCAGTCGTCCGGCACGAATACGTCGGACATGAAGACCTCGTTGAACATCGCCTCGCCGGTCAGCTCGCGGAGAGGACGGATGTCGAGCCCTTCCGTCCGCATGTCCACGAAGAAGCAGGTGATGCCGTTGTGCTTCGGAAGCGTCGGGTCCGTGCGGGCAAGGCAGATCCCCCAGTGCGCGTCGCGGGCCATCGACGTCCACACCTTCTGACCGGTGAGCAACCACCCGCCGTCGGCGCGGCTGGCTTTCGTGGACAGCGACGCGAGGTCGCTTCCCGCTCCCGGCTCGCTGAACATCTGGCACCAGTTCATCTCGCCACGCAGCGTCGGCCCCATCCACCGTCGCTGCTGCTCGTCGGTGCCGTGCGCGATCAGCGTCGGTAACGCCCAGGCGCCGACCGCGAGATGTGGGCGGCGAACGTGTGCGACCCGGAACTCGTTGTCGATCACGAGCTGCTCGAGCGGCGACGCGTCGCGACCCCACGGCACCGGCCAGTGCGGCGCGATGTAGCCACCGTCGGCGATGAGCCGGCGCCACTCGCTCTTGTCGTGGGTCCTGAGGTCATCGAGGAACGCTCGTACCTCGGCCGCGATCGGCTCCGCTTCCGGGGGTAGGTCGACGGCGAGCGAACGCCGCACACCCGAGCGCGCGAGCTCCGCGACGCGGCGGCGTGAGCCTCGAGCGCTTCCACCGGTCAGTGCACGGATCGCGGTCGCCCGCTTCAGATACAGGTGCGCGTCGTGCTCCCACGTGAAGCCGATCCCACCCAGCACCTGCACGCAGTCCTTTGCGCACTTGTAGAAGGCGTCGGGCGCGAGCGCGCCCGCAACGGCCGCCGTGAGCGACTGCTCGTCGTCGCCCGCCGCGGGGCGGGCCGCATCCCACGCCACGGCCCGCGCCTGCTCGAGCGCCAGCAGCATGTCGGCGCACCGATGCTTGACGCCCTGGAACTGCCCGATCGGCCGTCCGAACTGCTCGCGCATCTGCGCGTACTGCGCCGCGGTCTCCACACACCACGCGGCGCCGCCCGCGCACTCGGCGGACAGGAGCACCAGTGCAAGGTCGCGCACCCCGCGATGGTCGGGATCGGGAATTGTCGCGAGTGCCGGCGCGACGCCGCGCTCCACGTCCTTGACCCGCCGGGTGGCGTCGAGGCTCAACCGTTCCGAGATCTCGAGGTCGGTCGCGGCACAGACGTCCCACCCGCCGTCGACGGGTAGCAGCACGAGGTCGGCCAGGCCGGCGCCGGGCACGGGGGTCGCGAAGGCGACGGCAGCGCGCGTGGACCCATCGGCGAGACCCGGCAGCAGGCGGCGCCGGATGTCGTCGGCGCCGAGCCGGTCGACGGCGGCCGACGCGAGGACCGTCGGCAGGAATGGGCCGGGAGCGCAGGCGTGTCCGAGCTCCTCGAGCACGACCGCGAGCTCGGGCAGGCCGTACCCCGAACCGCCCACGTCTTCCGGAAGGTGCAGACCGAGCCAACCGAGCGCCGCGAGGTCGTCCCAGAAGGGTGGCAGCGTCTCGGGCGCGTCGTCGAGAAGCGCCCGGGGCACTGACGGCGGGCAATGCTGCGCCGTCCAGCGACGCGCGGTGGCGTGCAGCGCGACGTGATCGTCGCTGATGCCGAGCGTCATGCGTCGGCGTCGGCGACGATCGAGAGTGCCAGCGTCGGGCAGCCGTCGACGGCGAGTCGGATCTTGTCCTCGGGATCACCGTCCGGGTCGATGACGATCGCCTTCATCTCGTCGTCGAGATCGAACGTGTTCGGGGCGTGGAACGCGCAGTTGCCCGAGCCCATGCAGCGTTCGCGGTCGACCTTGATCGTGAGTGGCATCCGTCCCCCTGGTCGGTCACACTACCTGACGGTGGTGTCAGGTTTTCAGGCCGGGAGAGGTGTGCAACAGGGCGCGCGACGGGCTCGGGGTCGGCCGTGCTAGCGCCAGCGATCGGCCGACAGTGCAGGCGAACGCAGTGAGCCGAACAGTCAGCAAAGTCATCGACGCGGACGCGCATGTGAACGAGGATCCGTTCTCCTGGAACGAGCTCGCGGATCTCCATCCGGGCTGGTTGTCGGCGGGGCGATCGGGGGGCACGTGGGTCGCCAAGATCGGCGACAAGCTCTACCCGACGCAGGAGGGCAACGGCCGCGGTGTGCCCATTGACTCCGCGACGAACCCGGCGTGCGCCGCGGGCGCCG
>DASZHU010000041.1:0-6569 GCA_035937605.1 Acidimicrobiales bacterium
CGCAGTGCGTCGCTCACGTTTCCATCGTCGAGCACCGCACGCGGGAGCCAACGTATCTCGGCGCTGACGCCGTCGAGCACGATAGCCAGGCCCAGCAACGCGCTGCGGCCCTCGGGGCCGTCCCATGCGGTCTCGATCGCAAGCGGGGTGTCGCCCGTGCGGAGGTCTCTCAGCAACGAGACTGCATCCGCGGGGCGATCGACGATCGTGACCTCCGCCTCGAGCACCGATACGGCCGCGGTCGGGGCGACACCGTCGATCTCACCGAACGCTTCGACAAGACGGTCCTGCAGCGTGCGGAACTCGAGGAAGTCGAAGAGCTTCCGGACCTCGTCGTGGTCGAACGGCTCGAGGCGCAGACCGTCCGGCGCGATCTCGAGGGCGACATCACGCAACAGGATCATGATCTCGGCGTTGCTGCGGACCTGTGCCTCGTGCTCGCCGAGGTTCGTGCGCAGCTTCGGTGTCTGGTCGTCGAGGTGCTCGAAGATGCCGTCGATGCCGCCGTAGGTGTTGATCAGCTTCGCCGCTGTCTTCTCTCCGACTCCCGGGACGCCCGGCAGGTTGTCCGACGGATCGCCGCGCAGCGCGGCGTACTGCGTGTACAGCTTCGGCGCGATGCCGCACCGTTCCTCGATACCGGCCTCGTCGTAGAGCGCATAGTCGGACACGCCGCGGCGGTTGTAGAGCACCTTGATCAGCGGATCCTCGACGAGTTGGTAGGCGTCGCGATCTCCGGTCACGATCAGCACCTCATCGCCTTGATCACGCGCCTGAGTCGCGAGCGTCGCGATGATGTCGTCCGCCTCGAATCCGGGAGCTTCGATGATCGGGATGCGAAGCGTCTCCACGACTTGCCGCACGAGACCCATCTGCTGGCGCAGGATGTCGGGCGCCGCGCTGCGACCCGCCTTGTAGTCGGTTACGGCCTCGTGCCGGAACGTGGGCTCCGGTCGGTCGAACGCGACGCCGATGCCGGAGGGTTGGTGGTCACGCACGAGGTTGAGCAGCATCGACGTGAAGCCGTACACCGCGTTGGTGACCTGTCCGGACGCAAGGGTGATGTCGGTTGGTAGTGCGAAGAAGGCGCGGTACGTGAGCGAGTTGCCGTCGACCAGCATGAGCTTCGCCATACGGAGTTGGACTCTACGGCGAGAGGTACGCGATCAGGGCCGGGAGCCGAACGCGCAGGTCGCGGTAGGCGATGAGCTCATCCGGCTCCGCCCGCAGTCGTGCACCCAGTCGCCGCCGCACCTCCTCGTCGAGATCCTTCAACTGGACCTGCTGCGTGCGGATCGTGAACAGCACCGCGTCGCTCCGCGGTAGCCGGCGCAGCGTCTGGCGCTCGCTTCGCAACCACTGGTCGGACGGGTCGACCCCGAGGTGATCCGGGGCAACGGGCGCATAGAGATCCGGCCGCTCGTGCACCGTGAAATTGCGCCGGCCGACCACCGTGGCGGTGGTGAGGCGGCGCAAGAACGCGTCGACCTTCGACGCGAGCTCGGCCCGGTAACCGGGCACGCGCTGGTGCACCTCGGTGATCGGCAGGCCGAGCTTGTCGCGCAGGCGCCAATGTGAAGGAGCGCACACGCAACCGCCGGCGAGCCGCGCGTCGACGAGCACACACAGGTCTTCCTCGACCCGCAACGCGGCGCGCTCGAGTGGCGCCAGAAGAACGTCGTCGACCGCAGCGAGCACGTCGTCGCGGTGCTGGTCGAGGATGCGTCGCTTCTCGGCAGCGTTGCCGATCGGCGTGAGCGTCTCGCTCGTACGGCTTGTTCCCATCGACAGCCAGGGCGGGCCGTCGGGTGACAGCCGGAGCTCGTCGACCCAAGCAGGGCTACGGCTTGAGGTTGCCGTCGATGACGTCTTGAGCCACCGCCTTCAGCGTGCTGCGCGTGTCCATCGCCGTCTTCTGAAGGAAGCGGAACGCGTCCGATTCCGACATCTCGTGCAGGTCCATGAGCTTGCCCTTGGCGCGATCGACCAACTTGCGGGTCTCGAGCTGGTCGGCGAGTGAGAGATTCTCGTCGGCGAGCGCCTTCATCTCCTGGAACCGCCCGAGCGCGACCTCGACCGCCGGAATCAGCTCGTTCTTCTGGAACGGCTTGACCAGATACGCGAGCGCGCCGGCGTCGCGGGCCTTCTCGATGAGGTCGCGTTGGCTGAACGCCGTGAGGATCAGCACCGCCGCGTCTTTCTCGGCGGTGATCGCGCTGGCGGCCTCCAAGCCGTCCAGGCCCGGCATCTTCACGTCGAGGATGGCGAGGTCGGGATGGTGCTGTTTCACGAGCTCGACCGCCTCGTCGCCGCGGCCGGTCTCGCCGACGACCTCATACCCCTCCTCCTCGAGGGTCTCCTTGAGATCGAGGCGGATGATGGCCTCGTCCTCCGCGATGACAACACGTATGGGCACCGTTTGACTCCTGTCGGTCGGCCGGTCAGCGCTCGGCCGACAAGCGGTCGAGCAGCTCGTCCTGCCGGCGCTCGAGTTGGTCGATGGTGGACTGGACCTCGGCCCGGTGTCGACTCATCGCGTCGGCATGGCGTTGGGCCTCGTGATGCTCGCGGTCGGCGAGCGGGGTCTCAGAGACGAGCGCGCGCAGCCGGGCGTCGTCGGCGGTCTCGGCGAACTGGAGCAACTGCTCGTCGGTGATGACCAACTCGGCTCGCAATTGCTTGAGCCGGTCGCTCACCTCCATGAGCTTGCGCTCGACCATCGACCGAGACATAGGGCTGGTCATTCTAGGCGCCGGGCCGGGAGGGCTCACCTGATTGACTGGGCGCATCCGCCGCCTCCTGCTGCTCGCCTTCATCTGGGGCTGGTCGTTCCTCTTCATCAAGGTGTCCGTGGAGGGGATGAGCCCGCCCACGGTCGCGTGCGCACGCGTCGGGTTGGGCGCGCTCGTGCTGTTGCTCGCGCTGCGAACGAGCGGACGATCACTGCCGCGCGATCGAACGATGTGGCGACACTTCGCCGTCGCCGCGTTGTTCGGCAACGTGTTGCCGTTCACGCTTCTGGCGTGGGGCGAGGAACGCATCACCAGCGCGCTCACGTCGGTGTTGAACGCCTCCACGCCTCTGTTCACGGCGGTGGTCGCAGCCCTGGTGCTCAAGGACCGACTCAAGCCGGTGCAGCTCACTGGCTTGCTGCTGGGGTTCGGCGGCGTCGCAGTTGCCGCTGGGTTCGGCGCCGGCGACCTCGGCCATTCGTCTGTGGTCGGATCGCTGGCCGCGGTGGTGGCGTCCGCGTTCTACGGCATCGCGTTCGTCTACATGCGCCGGAACCTCACGGGTATCGAGCCGATCGTGGCGGCGGGCGGTCAGCTCGTGATGGCGACGCTGCTGTCGCTGCCGTTCGCCATCGCCACGTCGACGTCGACAGGCGTGCACCTCACCGTGCGCCGCGCGCTCGCGATCTCGGCGCTGGGCGTGATCGGGACCGGCGCGGCGTACATCCTGAACTACGGCATCATCCGCGAGGTCGGTGCGATACGCCCATCGATCGTCACCTACATCATCCCGGTGGTCGCGGTCGCGGTCGGGATCGTGGTGCTCGAAGAGCAGTTCCAGTGGCGTGTCGTGTGGGGTGGCGTGCTCATCATCGCGGGCATCGCCCTGCTGCGCGAGCGACGGGCGTTGCGGCTTCCGGTTCCGAGCTCGGCGGCGCTGCTGTTGGTACTCGTGGTGCTCGTCACGCCGCTCGTCGCCTGCGGGGGCGGTACCTCGTCCGCGAGCTGCAGCGCGGCGCGGCCCGAGGCCCTCAACCCCGCGCTCAACCACGTGTTCGCCGGTGCACCGGAGCCGACGTACACGACCGACCCTCCGACCTCGGGCCCGCACACGCCGGGGGCGCTTCCCGCCGGTGTGCTCACGACGCCGTTGAGCCGCCCGAATCAAGTCGGGGCACTCGAGGGCGGCGTCGTGCTGCTTCAGTACCGCAACCTGTCCGGCGGCGAGGTCGCCGATTTGTCGCAGCTCGTCACGGGCAAGGTGGTCGTCGCACCGAACCCGTCGCTGCCGGACCGTGTCGTGGCCACCGCGTGGTTGTTCAAGCAGACGTGCTCAGGAGTCGACGCGGCGGAACTTCGCGGCTTCATCCGAACGCATGTCGGCCGCGGGCCGGGCACGGACGGATAGGACGACTGGTGGCGCGCGACGCGTGGGGCATCGAAGACGGCTACTGGGACATCGCCGGGCAGTGGCACGACACACCTGAGCCCACCCGACGCGCCCTGCGCGTCGCGATGGGAGGACTCGCTGACGTGGCCGATCCACCACCGGCGTCACGGCCGGTCTGGTTCGTTCGGCACGGCACGGCGCCGATGATCGAGCGGCCGGCGGATCTCGTGCTCGAGGATGGCACGGCGCTGCGCGCAACGTCCGAGCTGCCGCCCGATCTGCCGCTCGGCTACCACGATCTGCTGCCCAACGACGGCGGACCGACCACGAGGCTCATCGTCACGCCGGACCGCTGCCACCTCCCCGACGGGCTGCGGACGTGGGGTTGGTCGGCGCAGCTCTACGCGACCCGGTCGCGTTCGAGCTGGGGCATCGGCGACCTCGCCGACCTCGCGACACTCGGACGCTGGACGGCAGACCGGGGTGGCGGTGTCGTGGGCATCAATCCACTGCACGCCGCCACACCGGGGCCACGGCAAGAACCGAGTCCGTACTTCCCCAGCAGCCGCCGGTTCCGCAGTCCGCTGTACCTGCGCATCGAGGACGTGCCCGGCTTCACGGCAGACGACGACACGTTGTCCGTCGCGCAACTCGCCGGCCGCAAGCTGAACGAGCAACGCGAGATCGATCGCGACGCGGTCTACGGCCTGAAGCTCCCGGCGCTCGAGCTGTTGTGGTCCCGGTTCGCCGGCGATCCCCGGTTCGACGCGTTCGCGGCACGGGGCGGGAGCGCGCTGCGCCAGTTCGGAGCGTTCTGCGCGATCGCCGAGGAGCACGAAGGCGGTTGGCACGACTGGCCATCCGAGTACCGCCGGCCCGACAGCGCAGGCGTCGCCCGGTTCGTCGCCGGTCACCACGATCGGGTTCGCTTCCATTCGTGGCTGCAGTGGTTGCTCGACGCGCAACTGGCGAACGCGGGGACCGAGATCTCCCTCCTGGGCGATCTTGCGATCGGCTTCGATCCCGGCGGCGCCGACTCGTGGCTGTGGCAGGACGTTGTCGCCCACGGCGTACGCGTCGGCGCGCCGCCCGATTCCTTCAACGCGGACGGCCAGGACTGGGGGCTGCCGCCGTTCGTGCCGTGGAAGTTGCGAGCCGTGGGGTACGAGCCCGTCGTGCAGACCCTGCGCGCCGCGCTCGAACACTGCGGCGCGCTGCGCATCGACCACGTGATGGGGCTGTTCCGCCTGTTCTGGATCCCCGCGGACGGGTCGCCGGCCGATGGCACGTACGTGCGCTTCCCCGACAGCGAGTTGCTCGACATCGTTGCGCTCGAGAGCACCCGCGCCGGCGCCGTCATCGTGGGTGAGGACCTCGGCACGGTCGAGGACGAGGTACGGGATCAGCTGGCCGAGCGCGGCGTGCTCTCGTATCGGCTCGTGTGGTTCGAGGAAGAAGGTCCGCGCGACTTCCCCGCGCAGGCCCTGGCGGCTGTGACGACGCACGACCTCCCGACGATCGCCGGGGTCTGGCGCCACTCCGACGCGCAGGCCGACGCGGATCTGGAGGACCGCCTCGTGGCGCTGACCGGCCTCCCGACTTCGGCCAGCCCCGGGCAGGTCGTCGTCGCGGCCCATCAGCGACTCGCCGAGGCACCATCCGTGATCGTCATGGCCACGCTCGACGACGCGCTGTGCGTCGAGGAGCGCCCGAATCTGCCGGGCACGACCACGGAACGTCCGAACTGGTCACTCGCGCTGCCGGAGCCACTCGAGGCTCTGACCCAGGATCCCGTCGTGCTGGAGGTCGCCGACGCCTTTCGTGGCAGGGGTGACTAGTCAGAACTACCCACCTGAAAACCACCCGATCGGGCCATGTGCCGTTTGGGCCATTGGGCCGATACTCAGCGAGGGCAATCCCTCCATATGGGACGAACCAAGGAGCTGGGTCGGGGTGGAACGAGTTCAGAGTGAGTCGCCGGGGCGTTGTCGTGGCGACCGCGGATCGAGTCTCGTGGAGATGGCGTTCGTCGTGACGCCGCTGTGCCTGCTGCTGTTCGGGATCGTCGTCTACGGCTACCTGATGTCGTTCCGCCAGAACATGACGCAGGCCGCCGCCGAAGGTGCTCGCGCCGGCGCGGTCGCGCCGGCCGACGCGCCGGTCGCCACGCCGCTCACGCACACGATCGCGATCGCGCGCGCGACGGATGCCACGAACAAGGCCCTCAGCTCGTTCGGAAACTACAGCTGCGGTGGTGGCGGCATGACGTGCAACATCACCGCCGGAAGCTGCCCGACCCCCAGCACCGCACAGTGCGTGTTCGTCACGGTGACGTATGACTACTCGGGACATCCGCTCATGCCTGACATCCCGCTGGTGTCAGCCGCGATCCCCGGCACGTTCACGTCGTCGAGCACCGCGGAGATCAACTCGTGAGACGTTGGTCG
>DASZHU010000042.1:0-6347 GCA_035937605.1 Acidimicrobiales bacterium
GTCGAGGTTGCCCGTCGGTTCGTCGGCCAAGAGGAGCCTCGGGCGGTTGGCGAGGGCGCGGGCGATGGCGACCCGTTGACGCTCGCCGCCGCTGAGCTGTCCCGGTTGGTGGGTGGCGCGCTCGGCCAGTCCGACGGCGTCGAGCAGCTCGAGCGCCCGCCGGCGGCGGTGTCGGCGTCCGGCACCGTCGAGCATCGCCGCCAGTTCGATGTTCTCGGCGGCGGTGAGGGTGTCGAGCAGACCGAAGTGCTGGAACACGAACCCGACGGTGCGCCGGCGGAACTCGGCCAGTCCGTCACCGGACAGGGTCGCCAAGTCCTGGCCGTCGACGATAACGGCTCCCGACTGTGGGGGTTCGAGCCCGCCGAGGAGAGCGAGCAGTGTCGATTTGCCGGCTCCGGACGGTCCGACGAGCGCGACGTGATCGCCGGGCTCGACGTCGAGGTGCAGGTTGTCGAGGATCGTGAGTGGTGCCGCACTGGTGGTGAAACGGTGCGCGAGGCCGTGCACTTGGATGGCGGCACCCGTCATCGACGCGCTGGGACTACTTGGTCGTTGACCGGTTCGCGGAGGGGGTCGGTGGCGAAGGCGGTGACTCCGGCGGCGAATCCGGTTTCGGCGACGAAGC
This sequence comes from Acidimicrobiales bacterium, assembly GCA_035937605.1. GTDB lineage: Bacteria > Actinomycetota > Acidimicrobiia > Acidimicrobiales > JACDCH01 > DASUCS01. The sequence goes on from DASZHU010000042.1 coordinate 629, forward strand.
CCAACACTTCCGCGGCCCGGTCGGGCGACGCCACGACGTGGCGCACATCGCCGAGCCGGTAGCGGCCGGTCACCACCGGTGCTGGCGTGTCCGGTCCGTAGGCGGCGGCCAGCGTGTCGGCCAGGTCGAGGATGGTGTGCGGATGCCCGCTGGCGACGTTGAGCGCGCCCGTCCAGGACGAATCGAGGGCGAGCACGTTGGCGTGGGCCACGTCGCGGACATGCACGAAGTCGCGGGTCTGTCGGCCGTCCTCGAACACCAACGGCGACTGGCGTGATTCGAGGGCACTGCGGAAGATGCTGGCCACGCCGGCGTACGGGGTGTCGCGCGGCATCCGCGGGCCGTACACGTTGTGGTACCGCAACGCGCACACCGGTGCGCCGGCCTCGCGGCCGTAGATGAACGCGAGCTGCTCGGTGTGCAGTTTGGTGGCGGCGTAGACGTTGCGCGGATCCAGCGGCGCATCCTCCGCTATGGCGGCCCACTGCACCGGCGTGTCGCAGCGCGGGCAGGTCGGCTCGAACTCGCCCCGCTCGAGCGCGCCGACCTCCCGTTGTCCGGGTCGCACGTCACCGTGTTCGCGGCAGGTGTAGCGGCCCTCGCCGTAGACGACCATCGACGACGCGACCACGAGCCGACCCGTGAACCGTCGACGCCACAGCGCCCGCAGCAACGTGGCGGTGCCTGCGTCGTTGTCGTGCACGTAGCGGGTGATGTCATCAAGATCGACGCCGAGTCCAACCCGGGCGGCCTGGTGACAGACAACGTCCACCTCGCCCACCGCAACGGCGATCGCGTCCTCGTCGTCGAGCGCGACGACGCGCAAATCGACACGCGGGTCGAGATAATCGGGGGCCTCGCCGTGCGCGGAGGGGTCGAGGGAATCGACGACGATCACCGCGGCCCCGCTGTCGAGAAGCTCATCGACGACGTGGCTGCCGATGAACCCCGCGCCTCCGGTGACCAGCGCACGTCTCACCATGGGGACCGCAACGCCACTTGCAGACCGATGGCGGTGATGACTTGCAGACCGAGCCACGGGCGCGACGCGTACCGGCGGGCCGAGCCGGCCAGCGCGCACCCGGCCACGGCCACGAGCGGAATGAATGGTTGCCAGATCCGTTCGGTCTCTCCCGAGGACAACCCGCTGGCATCGGCGAGCAGCACCACGGCGAGACCGGAGCCGACAACCACCCACGCCGCTCGGTCCCGCAGCCGAGCAAGAGCGACGGCGATCGCGGGGCCGAGCGCCAACGCGAACACGGCGAGGTTGGCGAAGCGGAAGTAGCCGGCCGGGCGCACGAGCGCCAGATTGAGGTCGTATTGCTGCTTCGTCGCTGCCAGGCCGGCGGGCCACCAGAATCCCCACAGCGCCGGGATGGCCAACACGAGGACGGTGGCCGCAACCGCCACCAGCCCCACGCGTATGGCGCGCCGTCGATGCAGGACCACCGCGACCGGCAACGCCAGCAGCGCCACGCCGTAGGTGAACAGCAGCGCGGCGCCGAACACGGCTCCACCCGCCACCGCCAGCCACGTGCGCCGCGATCCGCTTCGTCCCGACGCGACGATCACGAACGCGACAGCCGCGCCGGCAACACCGGCGAAGAAGGTGTCGGCGTTCGTGTGCCACACCGCCGCCGGCAACAGCACCACGAACGGAACTGCGCGGCGGGCCAGCTGCTCGCCGGCCACGTCGGCGAGCACGACCAGCGCGGCGACCGTGGCGAGCGCCGCGCCCGCGAGGGCCAAGGCGACCTCGTAGCCGCGTCCACTGATTCCTGTGCGGTCGCTGGCCCACAGCAGTACGACCAGTCCGGGAGGATGGGCCTGCAGGTGCGTCGGGAACGTGGGTTGGTCGGCGGTGTAGTCGCGTAGGAACCCGCCCAGGCCGGCACTGTCGACGCGATTGATGTGCTGGCCGTAATCGTCGTGAATGGAGTTCCACGCGGTCGGTGCGTCGGCCACCGCGAGCGCGCCGCCCCACGCGACGGCGCCGATCGCGGTCGCGGCCAACACCAGCCGCCACCGCCCGCGGACAGTGATCGCTGGTAGCACGACGACACCCGCGACTCCGATCACCACTGCGACCGCCAGGCGGCCGGTGACGAGAAGCCGCCACTTGCCGAACAGCGGGATGGCGCCCAGGTGCAGATCGCCGGTCGCATCGCTCGCCACCACGAGCCCCCACCAGCGGGCGACGACCAACAAGACCGCCCAGACCGTGAGCGCAACGATCGTCAGGCGCCAACTCGACCGGTCCGGGCGGTCGAGGGTCGTCTCCTCAGTGGCCCGACAGGCTGGTGCCGTCGCGAGACTCACGCGGGAAGCGGCAGTCGCACCGTGAAGCGGCAACCTCCGGCGTGATTGGCGACGTCGATCGAGCCGGCTTGCGCTTCGACGAGACCCTTGGCAATGGCAAGGCCCAGACCACCACCACGGCCATCGCGACTGCGAGCGGCGTCGCCGCGAAACGCGACATCGAAGACTCGGTCGAGGTCGTCGTCGGGGATGCCCCCGCACTCGTCGATGACCGCGAGCACGGCGCCCTGGGGCTCCACTTGTGACTCGACCACCACCCGTCCGCCGGCCGGCGTGTGGCGGATCGCGTTGTCGAGCAGATTGTGGAGCACGCGGGCCCACTCGTGCTCAGGCACCTCCACCGAGGGAAGCTGTCCGACCTCGTCGACGACAGCGACGCCCTTGCCTCGAGCGCGCGCCTGAGCGCCGGCGAGCGCGTCGGCGACGACGTCCTGCAGGCAGGCTCGCGATTCGTCGAGCACTCGGACGCCGCTATGGATCCGAGCCAGCTCGAACAGGTCCTCCACCAGGACACTCAGGCGTTCCGCGTCGCTGCGCATCTGATGGTGGTACCGCTCGACAGCGTCGGGCTCGTCGACCACGTGATCGTCGAGGGCTTCGGCCATCGCCCGGATCGCGGCCAGCGGGCTGCGCAGATCGTGCGACACCCACGAGATGAGCTCGCGTCGTGACCGTTCCGACGCCCGCTCGCGGTCCCACGACTCCGACAACTGGCGCGAAACGTCCGCGAGTTGCAGCGAGAGCGAGGCCAGCTCGGACGGCGTTGATGCGGGCGCGCGCTCCGGGGTTGCGCCGTCCACCAGTCCACGAGCCATGTCGCCGACGTGACGGGTGCCGGCGTCGATGTCTGCTCCGAGCTGTAGCGCGGCGCCGACCGACACCGATGCGCTGACGACGAGCACGATCAACAGGGTTTTGAAGTCGTGGCTCGAGATGAACATCGCCTTGGCCGCGACGAGAACTCCGGTGCTGGCAACGAGTAGCGACGACAGGACGATGACCAACACTTGGGTTCGGACCGGCCGGCCTCGGAAGCGGCGCAGCGCGACGGCGCCGGCGAGCGACGCGCCCGCAGCACCCACCACCGCGAACGCCAACAGGGCAAGCGTGTCGTGGGCGCTGGCGCCCACCATTCCCGCGAGTACCGCGGAGACGATGACGCCACCCCCGATGGTCACGGCGGCGCCGCGTCGATCGCGCGCACTCATGGTTCGAACCGGTAGCCGACGCCGCGGACCGTGCACAGATGCCGTGGATCCGAAGGATCGGCTTCGATCTTCTCTCGCAGTCGACGCACGTGCACCGTCACGGTGGCCGTGTCGCCGAAGCTCCAACCCCACACCGCCTCGAGCAACTCGTCGCGCCGGAACGCGCGCCGCGGATTCACCATCAGGTAGACCAGCAGGTCGAACTCTTTCGCGGTCAGCGCGATGAGCTCGCCGTCTCGGCGCGCCTCGTGCGCCACCAGATCGACGTGGATCCCGCCGCCCTCGACGTCTACCCGCGACGATAGTGCCACGCCTCCCGACGCTCGTCGTAGTACCGCTTTCACTCGCGCCGTCAGTTCGCGGGGCGAGAATGGTTTGGTGACATAGTCGTCGGCGCCGAGTTCGAGTCCGGCGATGCGGTCGTTCTCTTCACCTCGTGCGGTGAGCATGACCACGGGTATCGGGGCCGTTTCGCGGATACGACGACAGACCTCGAGACCATCGAGTACCGGCAACATCAGATCGAGCAGCACGAGATCGGGCAGCGTCGCCAGCGCCTGTTCCAGACCCGAAGCGCCGTCCTCGGCGAAATCGACCCGGAACCCCTCTCGGGTCAGGTAGCGGCCAACGACTTCGGACAAGGTCGGATCGTCATCCACGACCAGCACTCGGGGTCCGACCTCGCACAACACCGGGCCCAGCATGGCCGCAACCCGCCCGGAAGCGCCCGCGGCCCATCGAGAGTTTCGCCGTTCGTAAGGAACCCTAGGGAGTTTCGCGGATCGTAAGCGCCCACCCGAGACAGCGAATCCACGACGTCCGTAGGTTCACCGGTAATGCGACGACGACGCGGCGTCCACGTGATGGTCATGGCCAAAGCACCGCGTGCCGGCCTGGTGAAGACCCGGCTGTGCCCGCCCTTCACGCCGGCGGAGGCGGCCGCCGTCGCCGAGGCGGCGGTGCGCGACACCCTCGCTGCCGTCGCCGCCACTGGCGCCGACCGTCGGATCATCGCGCTCGACGGGCCCGTCGGGCCGTGGTTGCCGTCAGGCTTCGAGATCATCGAGCAATGCCAGGGCACCCTCGACGTGCGCCTCGCCCACGCCTGGGATCAGGCCGGCGGTCCGGGCGTGCAGATCGGAATGGACACCCCGCAGGTCACACCCGACCTGTTGCACCACGCGCTCGGCGAGCTCGCCCGGCCGGACGTCGACAGTGTGCTCGGCGACGCCTGCGACGGCGGCTGGTGGATCATCGGACTCCGGAGACCTTCCGCGGACGTCTTCCTCGATGTTCCGATGAGCGCCCCCGACACCGGCGCCCGGCAGCACGCTCGGCTACGAACGCTCGGCCTGCGCGTCTCGTCTCTCCCGACATTGCGCGACCTCGACTCGATCGAAGACGCGCTGCACCACGCCGAAATTCATCCGCACACGCGCACCGCCAACGTCTTGCGCTCGATCGCCAGCTCTACAACGCGCGCATGAGCACCGAGATGATCGTGCCTCGCACGCTGCGAGCGGTCGCGACGAAGCTGACCTCGACGAGAGACGACGCGCTGGCCGCCCCGACACACGACGATCGCACGGCCGCCATCCTCGGTATCGCCCTCGGGGTGTCGTTCACGACCTGCTTCCTCACCGGGATGTATTCGCACTTCGCGCAGCACCCACCCGACTGGTTCGTTCCCCTGGCGCGCCCCGCCGGCCTGTACCGCGTGACGCAGGGCGTGCACGTCGCCACCGGTCTCGCGTCGATACCACTGCTACTCGCGAAGCTGTGGTCGGTCTACCCACGGCTATTCCAGTGGCCTCCCGTCACGGGACTCGCTCATGCGATCGAACGGGTGATGCTGGTTCCGCTCGTGTGCGGCTCGGTGTTCATGCTGTTCTCCGGCGCCGCCAACATCGCCCGCTGGTATCCGTGGAAGTTCTTCTTCCCGACCGGCCACTACTGGGTCGCCTACATCACCTTCGGCGCGATGCTCGCCCACCTCGGCGCCAAAGCGAGCACCACCCGCCTCGCGCTCGCCCGCGGCGCGCGCCCCGCACCGGTCCCTACCCGAGACCGCTCGCCGGGTCTCACTCGACGTGGCCTCCTCGGCGCCGCCGCAGCCGCGAGCGGGTTCATCACCCTCACCACTGTCGGTCAGACGTTTCGTCCGCTCCGATCGCTCGTACTCTTCGCAC